>JAYSZD010000435.1:0-1678 GCA_043738185.1 Hymenobacter sp.
GCCAGCATCAAATCGGCTCCCACCGCCTGGTGGTAGGAGTAGAGCGATTGCATGACTTTGATACGAAGGAGGCGGCGGTTGAGCATAGGTTTTTTTTAAGTGGTTATTTGTTAGTGGTTAACGCTTAGTGATTGGTTCTGAATGATTGAGGATGGAGAGTATAGCTTGCGCCGTTAGAACATCATTAATCACTGACCGTTAACCACTAACCATTAATAAGTTGACTTCACCTTGCCCACGCTGGCGATGCGCTCCTTGGCCTGCTTGATGGCGGCGGCCTGGGGGTGCGTGCCTTCTTCTTCGGCCTT
This sequence comes from Hymenobacter sp., assembly GCA_043738185.1. Lineage (GTDB taxonomy): Bacteria > Bacteroidota > Bacteroidia > Cytophagales > Hymenobacteraceae > Hymenobacter. The sequence goes on from JAYSZD010000435.1 coordinate 309, forward strand.
CGCCAAAACCTGGAGGGTGAAATCGTATATTTTTTCGGTTTGGGTGAGGGCGCCCTGGCGGCTGGTGCCCACTACTTCGGAGTACACGTTGATGAGGCCACCGGCGTTGATGAGGAAGTCGGGAGCGTACACGATGCCGCGCTTCACTAGCTCGGGGCCGTGCTCGTTTTCTACTTTAAGCTGGTTGTTGGCGCAGCCGGCTACTACCCGGCACTTCAGGCGCGGAATGGTTTCGTCGTTCAGCGTGGCACCCAGGGCGCAGGGCGAATAAATGTCCATCTGCTGGTCGTAGATGTCCTCCAGGCCTACGGCGGTGGCGCCAAAGCGGGCGGCGGCTTCCAGGGCGCGGTCTTCGTAGTAGTCCGTCACGATGAGCTTGGCGCCCTCCTTCTGCAAGTGCTCAAGCAGGTAAGTGCCCACGTGGCCCACGCCCTGCACGCCAATGGTTCTGCCGGTCAGGCTCTCGGAGCCGAAGGCTTTTTTGGCGGCGGCTTTCATGCCCATGTAGGTGCCGTAGGCCGTCACCGGCGAGGGGTCGCCGGAGCCGCCCATGCTTTCGGGCAGGCCCGCGACGTGGGTGGTTTCCATGCGGATGTACTCCATGTCCTTGGTGGTCATGTTCACGTCCTCGGCCGTGATGTACTTGCCGTTAAGGTTCTTCACGAAGCGGCCGAACTTGCGCAGCAGCGCCTCGGTCTTCATCTTCACATCGCCGATGATGACGGCTTTGCCACCGCCCAGGTTCAGGCCCGAAATGGCCGCCTTGTAGGTCATGCCGCGCGAGAGGCGCAGCACGTCGTTCAGGGCTTCCATGTCGCTGGCATAGTGCCACATGCGGGTGCCGCCCAGAGCGGGGCCGAGTGCGGTATTGTGAATGCCGATGATGGCTTTCAGACCGGTTTCGTGGTCGTGGCAAAACACGACTTGCTCGTGCTGGTGTTCGGCAATCTGACCGAAAATGACCTCGGGGGCCAGGATTTGGGTTTCAATCATGGGAAGGGACTGAGCGTGGTGGGAATTTTGGAAAAGGATGGGTTGGGAACAGTGCGGCGTAACTTTGTTGAGTTGTAGCGTAAGCAGAAGCTTACCGTACTCTTTCAGGCCGCAAAAGTACCGCTATTTTCCCGAACCGGCCTCTTTCAACCCTTGCCCGTGCGCGCTCTCAACGCCGTTAACCCATTCATTTTCCGCTACAAATGGCATTTCCTGGCGGGTGTGTTGTTTGTGGCGCTCAGTACGTTGCTGGCCATTTTTCCGGCCCAGCTGGTGCGCTACGCCTTCGATTTGGTGAACGAGGGCATTGACCTTTACCACCTCTACGCCGGCACGCAGGCCCAAAGCAGCGTGTACCAGCTATTTGGGCGCAACGT
>JAYSZD010000436.1:0-1677 GCA_043738185.1 Hymenobacter sp.
CCGATACCGGACGGCCGAAGCGCACGGTCACGAAGTACACCAGGACTCCCGCCACCAGCGTGGCCAAGCCATAGAGGGATTCCAAGGGCTTGTCGCGCAGGATAAAAAGTAGCGTCCAGCCGCTGAGGGCCAGGAAAAGAAGCGGCGTGAATGGGTAGCCCCAGGCGCGGTAGGGGCGCGGGAGGTCGGGCTGGCGGAAGCGGAGGACGAACAGACCCAGCACCGTGAGGAAGGTGAACAGGTTCAGCACGAAGCCGGCGTAAACCAGCACGCCCTGGAAACTGGGCTTCAGAATAAAGGCCAGGGTGATGACGGTTTGCAGGACGAGGGCGCGAACGGGGATGCCAGCGCGGCTTTTGGGAGCCAGGAAATGCAGAGCGGGGATGTCCTCCCCCATCGTTTGCACGATGCGGGGACCAGTGAAAACCATCGAGCTGATGGTAGAAACCAGCAGGGCCGCGATAACGCCGCCCATGATGCGCCCGCCGAGGGGGCCGAAAAGCGAGGTGGCCGCAACAAAGCCGACTTCCACCTGGCCCTTCAAACCGACAAGGGGCGTCGAACGGAGGAAAACGTAATTCAACCCGACATATAATAGGAGGACGATGGCAGTGCCGGCCAGCAGAATACGCGAGAGGTTGCGACGGGGATTTTCGATTTCGCCGGTCACGTACACCGCCGCGTTCCAGCCGGAGTAGGCGTAGCTCACATACACGAGGCTCACCGCGAACGCGGGACTGAGCAGGGCGTCCAAGCTGGCGGCATCGGGCGCGAAACTGATGGGCTGCCCCTCCCCTACCACCATACCCGCGCCGATGAAAACAACCAGCACAAGCACTTTGAGCGCAGTAATGATGATTTGGAGGCGGCTGCCGACGCGGGTGCTGCTGCCGTGTACAACGGTGAGGGCCAGCACCACGGCCACCGATAGCCACTGCGGCTCCAGGCCCGGCCACACGCTTTTGGCATATTGGCCCAGTGCCAGCGCGGCCAGCGCCGTGGGGGCCGCGAAGCCCACCGTGGCCGACACCCAGCCCGATAAAAAGCCCAAGGCCGGGTGATAAATCTGCGTCAGATAATGGTATTCGCCGCCCGAACGGGGCATGGCCGACGCCAGTTCGGCGTAGCTCACGGCCCCGCAGAGGGCAATGAGCCCACCCACCAGCCAAAGCATCAGCAGCGCGAAACCACTTTCGATGCCCAACACCTGGAAGCCGAGGCTGGTGAAAACACCCGTGCCCACCATGTTGGCGATGACAATGGCCGCGCCGGTGAGGAAAGTGATTTTATAAGGTGTACGGGTAGTCTCGGGCATGGTGCAAAGATGCGAACCAATGCCGCAGGCTGGCCTGGCAGACCGTTTTTCATACGCTCAACCCTATAAAGCCGCCTCACATGTGCGTAAAGCCGCCTCACATGTGCGTAAGGCCGCCTCGCATGTGCGTAAAGCCACCTCGCATGTGCGTAAGGCCGCCTTGCATGTGCGTAAAGCCACCTCGCATGTGCGTAAAGCCACCTCGCAGCCGTGAAAAGTCGTCTCGCGCTAGCTCCGCATCGCTGTTACGCCCGGCTATTCATGAAATGCCGACCAGGCAGTAGCGCGAAGCTGCGGGGGACGCTTTACCCGGCTGGCAATGGAATAGGACGGCTTATCTGCTGACGGCTCTGGCCACGCCA
>JAYSZD010000437.1:0-4066 GCA_043738185.1 Hymenobacter sp.
GCACATTGAAGGAGGTTGTTAAATTTTCATAAAGCATTCTAAACCAGTTGCCAGCTTGTGGTATAAAGCCTGAAGCTAATTCCGTAACTCCCTTTTCTGCATGTGTTTTCGGCTGAGTATTCTGGTGCTGTTGCTGCTGAGGGGACTCCTTTCAGCAGGGGCGGTGCCGTTGCCAAAGCCCACCCAAAGCCGCAGCGTGGACAGCCTGCGCCGGGTACTGGCCCGGCCGCTGCCCGATACCCTGCGCGTGATTGTGCTGTGCCAGCTCAGTGACCAGCTGTGGACGCAACGCACCGACTCGGCCGCCGTGTACGCCCTTCAGGCGCTGGCCCTGGCCCGCCGCGTGGGCTACCGCCACGGCGAAGGCGAAGCCCTGAACCGCCTCGGCGCTGCCCTGCGCGAAAGTAACCTGGCCCGTTCGCTGGAGGTCTTTCAGCAGTCGCTGCGCATCGCCAGAGCCACCCAGGACCGTGCCCTCGAAGCCCAGAACCTGCGCAGCATCGGCATTATCTACGTGTATCTGCGCGACAAGCGTCAGGGACTGTCGTACTATTTCCGGGCTCTGAAAATTGATGAGGAGCTGCGGGCCGAGCGCCGCATGGTGCTGGAGTTGAGTAACATCGGCCTGGCTTACGACTTGTTCGACCAGCTGGATTCGGCCAGAATTTTTCAGGAGCGGGCCTATGCCCTGGCGCGTCGGCTGCGCACGCCTACCAACTACATTTTGTACGGGCTGGGCAATGTGGCCCGCAAGGAAGGAAAGCTGGACGATGCCACCGCATTCTACCGTAAAAGCATCGCCGAATCGAAGAAGGTGGGGCATTTGCGCAGCCTCAATTTTTCCTATGTGGGCCTGGCCACGCTCTACCAGCAGCTGGGCCGGCTCGATTCCAGCATTTACTACGCCCGCCTGGGTTGCCAGGCCGGCCAAACCAACGGTTTTCTGCGGGGCGTGCTCAATGCCAGTACATTGCTGACCGAGGACTTCAAAATGCGTGACCAGGCCGACAGCGCCCTCAAGTACCAAAGCCTGATGCTGGTGATGAAGGACACGCTTTTCGGCCAGGAAAAGGTGATGCGCCTGCAATCCCTGAACTACCGCGAGCAGCAGCGTGCCCAAGAGGCCGCCGCCAGCCAGGCGGCACTCAAAACCCGCTACCGGACCTATGGCCTGGTGGCGGGCCTGGTGGGCTTACTGCTGCTGGCGCTGCTGCTGGGCCGGCATGCCCGGCAGCAGCAGCGCGCCAAAGAAGCGCTGGAAGAGTCCCTGGCAGAACTGAAAACCACGCAGGAGCAGTTGGTGCAGCGCGAAAAAATGGCGTTTCTGGGCGAACTCACCGCCGGCATTGCCCACGAGCTGCAAAACCCGCTCAACTTCGTCAAGAACTTCGCCGAGGTCAGCACCGACCTCGTGAACGAAATAACCGGCGACCCCACCGGCCCCGCCCGCAACCCCGACCTGGAACTGGAAATTCTGGCCGGCCTCAAGCAAAACCTCCAGAAAATCAGCCAGCACGGCCAGCGGGCCACTTCCATCATCAAGGGCATGCTGGAGCACTCGCGCACCGGCGCCAGTTCCCGTCAGCCCACCAACCTCAACGTCCTGGTGGAGGACAGCCTACGTCTGGCCTACCAGGGCTTGCGTACTAAGGACAAGGGATTTACCGCGCAACTCACCACCGTGCTGGCCCCCGACCTGCCCTTGGTTTCGGTGGCCCCAATGGACCTGGGTCGCGTGCTAATTAACCTGCTTACCAACGCGTTTCATGCCGTGCAGGAGCGGCAGCGCGAAGACCCCCAGGCGGCCTACCAACCCGAGGTGACGGTGAGCACGCGGGCCGTGGCGGATGGCGTCGAAATCTGCATTCGCGACAACGGCACGGGCATGCCGGAGCAGGTAAAGGCCAGGATTTTTCAGCCTTTCTTCACTACCAAGGCTGTGGGCGAGGGCACGGGCCTGGGGCTATCGCTCAGTCACGACGTGGTGACCACCGGCCACGGCGGGCGTCTGCTGGTGGAAAGCGAGGTGAATGTGGGCACCGAATTTATCGTGGCATTGCCCGCCTAACCGGTGGCAGGCCCTAACTTTGGTGGCCCCTTATCCCCGAAAAACCGAGTTATGCAAATCCTAGTTGTTGACGACGAAACCGATGTTCGTGACTTGTTTCAGCAGCGTTTTCGCCGCGAAATACGCAGCGGGGAAATGAGTTTCAGTTTCGCTTTTTCGGGCGAGGAAGCCATGACCTACCTGCGGGCGCACCACTCGGAGGTGCTCATTATTCTCTCCGATATCAACATGCCCGGCATGAGCGGGCTGGAGCTGCTCGGCCACGTGAAGGAGGAATTTGAGATGCCGCCCACTACCATGGTGATGATTACGGCCTACGGCGACGACGAAAGCTACCGCCAGGCCATGGCGCTGGGGGCGAACGATTTCCTGACCAAACCCGTGGATTTCGCAGTGTTGAAGGAAAAGCTGGCCCAGCTGATTTCCTAACGCGGCCGATTAAAATTCCCAATTCCCGCCTACGCCCGGCCACGCGCTTAATTCCACCCTTGCTATGAAGACGAAAATACTGGTGGTCGATGACGAAGCCGACCTCGAACTGCTTATCAAGCAGAAGTTTCGGCGCAAAATCCGGGAAAGTGTTTATGAGTTTGTTTTCGCCTGTAACGGCCAGGAAGCCCTGGCCCGCATCATCGAAAATCCCGATACCGCCGTCATCCTCAGCGATATCAACATGCCGGTGATGGATGGCCTGACCCTGCTCACGCACACCCACGCCCAGCACCCGGCCATGAAAACGGTTATCGTGTCGGCCTACGGCGACCTGGGTAACCTGCGCACGGCCATGAACCGTGGCGCGTTCGACTTCGTGGTGAAACCCGTGGATTTCCAGGACCTGGAGCTGACCATTGAGAAAACCGCCGAGCAGGTCCGCCAGCTGCGCGACACCCTGCGCGCCATCCAGGAAAATAACATTCTCAAGATGTACGTCGACGAGACGGTGCTCAATTTTATGACCCGGCCCGACTTCGAAAACCGGCTGCTGGCCAGCGAAACCGTGGAGGCCACCGTTGTTTTTCTCGACATCTGCGGTTTCACCTCCCTGGCCGAACAGCTCGCGCCCACCGACGTCGTAAGCCTGCTCAACACCTACTTCGACGTGATGGTGAAGGAGATTATCGCGCAGGGCGGCTATGTCGATAAATTCATGGGTGATGCCGTGATGGCCGTTTTCCGGGGCGAGCACCACCTCGACCGGGCCATTGATGCGGCGCTTTCGGCCCGTGCCGCGCTACAATACAGCAGCGCCCCGCTCCCGTCCGGCTTCGCCTATCGGCCCGAAGTGAGCATCGGCCTGAATACCGGCGAAGTGGTGTCCGGCAACATCGGCTCGGCGTCGCTCAAGCGGCTGGACTATACCGTGATTGGCGACGTGGTGAACGTGTCGCAGCGCTTGCAGGCAGCCGGCAAGCCGGGGCAGATAATCATCAGCGAGGCCGTGTACCTCAGGGTGAAGGAGTCGTTTCAGTGCCAGTTCGTGAGCGAGGTAACGCTGAAGAACAAGTCGCTGCCCGTGAAAATCTACGAAGTCGTGGAGTAGGCGTGCGTCCCCTTAGCCCGCCAGCTCGCGCATTTTCTCATTCTGCTGCCTAATGCGCTGGCACAGCATGCGCATGATGTTGCGCAGCACCTCGCCGCGCTCTTCCATCACGTCATAAAAATCTTCCTGGTCGATGCGGAAGGCCCGCACCTGGCTCAGCGCCGCCGCCGAAGCCGAGCGCGGCTCGGCATCGAGCAGGGCCAACTCGCCAAAAAAATCGCCAGGCCCAAACGTAGCCAGCTGCTGGCTCCCATTGAAAATGCCCACCTGCCCATCGTGCACGATGAAAAGCGACGTGCCAATGTCGCCTTTGGCAAAAAATTCCTCGTCCTCCTGAAAGCTTACTTCCCGCATAATGGGAACAATGCTGCTCAGCACATTTTCGGGCGTTTGGGCGAATAGGGAGGTGCTTTTGAGTACCTCTACGCGCTCCAGGGCGGAGATACGGGCAGCGGCGT
>JAYSZD010000438.1:0-1677 GCA_043738185.1 Hymenobacter sp.
TTGTCGTTGAGCTGGGCACGGGTCTTTTTTTTGAGCTTCACCAGGCGCCGCAGCGTGGCCACCCGCACCTTAAAAAACTCGTCGAGGTTGCTGCTGAAAATGGCCAGAAATTTCAGGCGCTCCAGCAGCGGCACGGTGGGACACTGGGCTTCCTGCAATACGCGGGCGTTGAATCGCAGCCAGCTTAAGTCACGCGAGAGGGTTTTCAATGGGCTAAAGGCGTAATGAGGAGATGAAGGAATGAGGCCGTGGCCGATGAGAACCTGGCCGGTGAGGCTTCTCTACGGTTTCCCCGGTCAGAGAGTCGTTTCCGGGGTTTACCTTTTCACGTTCTGTCGCTCCTGCCCCTGGCCTCAGCACAGGGTACTAGCCCGCATTGCGGGGAAAATCGTAGAAATAAAATTCAGCATTGGCCTTGCCTACCTCGCTCCACTGCTCACAGGTGAAGCGCAGGCACACCACGGCCGCCGTGGGCATGTCGTTCACAGAATTGGGCGATAACGCGTTGGCCGTTTCGGTAATGGTGGGGTTATGGCCCACCAGCAGCACGATATCCGCCGCGTCGGACAGGTCGTGGATAACAGCCAGCAACTGGTCCACGTCGGCACCATAAATCCCAGCTTCCACCACTATTTTATCGTGCGGATACTGCATTTCGCGGGCTACGAGCACGGCCGTGCTCATGGCCCGCACGGCCGGCGAGCTCACCACCAAATCGGGACAGATGCGGCGCTTGGCCAGCGCCTGGCCCATGGCCGGGGCATCGTCGCGCCCCCGGTCGTTGAGGGGACGTTCCTGGTCGCTAAGCTCGTTGAAGCTCCAGCTGGATTTAGCGTGGCGAAGAAGGTAAAGCGTTTTCATAATGACGAAGCTAGGCGTGTTTTGCTTACCCCGTGCATTGTGAAAAGGTTATGCCCAGCGGTTTCATCAGGAGTGAGTTGTTTGGAAAGTCGAAGGAAAACAAAAAAGAGGCCCGGCAGTAACGCCGGGCCTCTTTTCAAATGAAGCATTGACAACCTAAGTCGGCTACTCCTTCACAAAGCGCTGGTGCGTGGTAGCCGTGCCGTCGCTCAAGGTGAGCAGGTAGATGCCGGGGCTCAGCTTCGACACGTTCAGCTCGCCATCGACGAAGCGCAGGCCGCGTACCTCGCTGCCACGCAGGTCGTGCACGCGCACGCTGAAGGGCTGGGCCGGGTCGGCGCTGGCCGGGCGGGCAATGCGCAGCACGTCGGTGGCAGGGTTCGGAAATAAGCTGTAACGCTCGGTGTTCGTACTTACACGGGCCGTGCTGCCGTCAAGGCGGGCGGTACCGCCGGTGATGTTGACGGTGTAGTCTTCGGTTTCGCCGTAGCTGTAGGTGTTGCAGCTGGTAGTGGCCGCGTTGTCGCTGAGCACCACGCGCAGGCGGGTGGCACCGGTGCGGGCCGTGGCCGGCACGGTGAAGGCGCCGCTGAGCGTGGCCGCGCTGGCGCTGCTGCCGCTCACGATGAGCTCGCCGGCATCGGTGAAGTCACCGTCGCGGTTGTAGTCGATGTAAATCTTCCAGTTCTCGGTGTAGGCCGTGCTGGCGAAGCCCGCTGAGAAGCGGATGGTCTGCGCCGAGCCGGCGGCAAGGCTCGTGCTCAGGGCCGTGCCGTTGTAGTAGCCCGCGTCCTTAGCTGAAGTGCGGTTGATGGT
>JAYSZD010000439.1:0-4065 GCA_043738185.1 Hymenobacter sp.
CCAAGCCGTTAAATGTGAGGGCCGTAGCGCCACTGAAATTAGCACCCGTAACGACTACGCTCGTGCCCACCGGGCCGCTCGTCGGCGCGAAGCTGGCGATGACCGGGGCGGCAACGGGCGCACCCGTCACCGTAAAGTTGCTTGTGCTGCTGGCGCTGCCGCTGGGCGTAGTCAAGCTGATGAGGCCGGTCGTTGCGCCCGCCGGTACGCTCACCGTCAGGCTCGTCGCCGAGTTCACCACGAAGCCAGGGGCGGCCGTGCCGTTGAAAGCCACGGCCGTAGCACCGGTCAGGTTGGTGCCCGTAACGACCACACTCGTGCCCACCGGCCCACTCGTGGGGGCGAAGCTGGCGATGGTGGGCAGCGTCGTGCCGCCAATCACAATGGGCTGACCGCCGTTGTCGCTGCCCGTCAGGGCCGGGCTGCTGGCCAGTACCCGGATGCGGTAGCCCGCGCCGCTGGCCACCGCCGGCACCGTGGTATTGAGGGTATTACTGCCCGTACCGCTTACTGTGCCCAGGGCCGTGGGGCTGGCAAACGAGCCCGCCGCGTTGGAAAGCTGCACCGTGAACACGTTGCCCGCCCCAAATGCCGGGCCGGTTACCGTAAACGGCACCGCCAGCGCCGCGCCAGGGCTGAGGGGCGTGAGGGCCGAGCGGTAGAAGGCGATTTCGTCAATCGAGCCGGTCCAGGCTTGGCTGTCATCGAAGCCGCCGCCCACGGCATCCTGCTCCTGCCCAAGCACGAGGCCCGTCGCCGCCACGGCTATCGGGCTGGCACTCACCGTAATGGTGCTGCCTACCTGCACGCCGTCCACAAAAAACGAAGCCTGGCTGCCGCGCCGCACCGCCGCTATCTGGTACGCGGTGTTGGCCGTGGCCACGAACGGCCCGAAGGTGTGGTCGGTACCGTTCACCGTCAGGCCCCAGCGGTCCGAGCCTTTCTCGTAGTACACCCCCAGGTCGTTGCCGCCGCTTTGGGTGGCCGTAAATAGCTCATTAAACGACACAAAGGCCGCCATCCGCGCCGTGGCGGTGATGGTGAAATCCTGGGTGCCGTTGAGCGTTGCGCCGGGCAGTGTCAGCGCGTCCACGGCGTTGGGCCCAATGCCAAGCGTCCCGGCGGCGATGGTGGCCCCGCCCGTCAGGGTGCCGGCGCGGCCGTTGCCGCTCAGGTCCGGGGCTTGCCCCGCGTTGTTGAAGTCGTAGCGCACTGCCTGGGTGCCCGTCACCAGGCCCAGGGGCAGCACCCGGAATACGCCCGCGCTGCTGCCCGAGCCGTTGGGCGTGGTCACGCCAAGTACGCCCGTCGTCGCTCCCGCCGGTACGGTGGCCGTGATGCTCGTGGCCGAGTTCACCACAAACGTGGCGACCAATCCGTTAAAGGTGAGGGCCGTAGCGCTGCTGAAATTAGTACCCGTAACGACTACGCTCGTGCCCACCGGCCCGCTCGTGGGCGTGAAGCTGGCAATGGTCGGGGCCGGGGCCGTTACCGTGAAGTTGCCGGTGCTTTGCCCGCTGCCGATGGGCGTGGTCACGCCGACAACGCCCGTGGTCGCGCCCGCTGGCACCGCCACCGTAATCTGAGTAGCCGAGTTCACCACAAAGCCGGGAGCTGCCGTGCCGTTGAACGTCACCGTCGTGGCCCCGCTAAAGCTCGTGCCCGTGATGACGACGCTCGTGCCCACCGGCCCGCTCGTGGGCGTAAACGAGGCCACCGTCGGCGGCAGCAGTACCGTAAAGCTGCCGCTGCTGCTGCCCGTGCCACCCGCCGTGGTCACGCTGATGACGCCAGTTGTGGCGCCCGTGGGCACGGTGGCCGTCACGGTTGTGGCGTCCACGACGGCAAATACCGGCGCGTTCACGCCGTTGAAGCGCACGGCGGAGGTCGTGCCCAAATTGGTACCCGTGAGGGTCACGCTCGTGCCCGTTGGCCCGCTGGTGGGCGCAAAGCCGACGATGGTCGGAGCCGGCACCGTCACCGTAAAGCTGCTGCTGCTCACGGCCGTGCCGTTGGGCGTGGTCAGGCTGATGGGGCCGGTGCTGGCTCCCGCCGGCACCGTGGCCGTAACCGACGTAGCCGACACACCGCTGAACACCGTGGCCGCCAGGCCGTTGAAGCGCACCGCCGTCACCCCACCCAAATTGGTGCCCGTGATGGTGACGCTGGTGCCCGCCGGCCCGCTTGCAGGTGCAAAACTGGTGACGGTTGGGTTCACGCAGTTGAAGAAAAATACGCCCGCATCGGTCATCCGAATGGCTTGGCCGATGCTGGGCACGGTGAGGAGCAGGCGCACGGCCCGCACGCCGGCCACCGCCGTGGCCAGCGGCAGCGCCACGGCCTGCGGAGTTGTCTGGCTGGCCGCCAGCGCCACCGGCACCGAGCCCGCCGTAGTAAACACGGTGCCGTTGAGCGAAATTTCCAGCGTCAGGGTGCCGCTCACGGCCGTGCCATTGGGGTTGCGCAGGCTCACCTGCACTTCGGATACCGTGCGGGTGGCCGCGCCTAGGTCGGCCTGCACCGTGTTGGTGTTGAAGAAATTAGCCTCGCCCTGGCCATTGAATACGGTTTCTGCCACTGTCGACCCGAGGTTGCCGCCGTAACTGGCGCTGGGGCGCCCTTCGGCAAGATTTTCGGAGGCTGCGCAGCCGCTGCGCACGAAGCGCCGGTTCAGCACCTGGCTCCAGCGGCCGTTGGCGTCGCGCACCCGCACAAACAAGCGGTGCGGGCCGTCGGCCAGGGCCGAGGCATCGGCTGCCACCGGCAGGGCGGTGTAGGAAGTAGCCGCCGCCCCGGTCGGGATGGCCGTGCCGCTGCCAAAGCCGGGGTCGATATCGAAGTACAGTTCGGCGCGGGTCAGGTTCGGGGCCACCTGCGCCGACAAGTCATCCACAAAAATCAGGCGGCCAAAGGTTTGGCTCCACTTGTTGTTCACGTCCCGCGTCCGCATAAACAAGCGGTGAAAGCCGGGAGCTAGGCTCCCGAGGTTCACCGGAATGGTGCGGTTCAGCGCGCTCGTGCCCGTGAGCGCCGTGCTGCTGCCGTTGCCGAAGCCGGGGTCGGTGTCCAGAAAGTGTTCCACCTCGGCCAGGTTGGGGGCGGTTAGGGCCGAGTTGTCGTCCACAAAAAACAGCCGGCCAAAGGTTTGGCTCCACTTATTGTTCACGTCCCGCGTCCGCAAAAACAGCCGGTGAAAACCCGGAGCCAAGCTCCCGATGCTCACCGGAATGGTCCGGTTGAGTACGCTTGTGCCCGTGAGGGCCGTGCTGCTGCCGCTGCCAAAACCGGCGTCAGTGTCGATGAAATGCTCGACTTCGGCCAGATTTGGGGCTACGAGAGCCGAGTTGTCATCGATAAAAAGCAGCCGGCCAAAGGGTTGGCTCCATTGGTTGTTGGCATCGCGCGAGCGGATGAACAGCCGGTGGAAACCCGGTGCCAGGCTGCCCAGCGGCACCGGAAACGTGAGGCCCAGACGGGCCGGCGCGGCCGGACCGGGCAGCGCCACGGCCGTGGCCAGCCCGTGGCCGGGGTCGGTGTCGAAGAAGAACTCGACGCGGTTCAGGTTGGGCGGCGTTTGGGCCAGCAGCGGCCCTACGGCCCCGGCCAGCAACGCCAGCAGCAGCCCCAGCCGCAGCCGGAGGCGCCGCACGGTGAATACGATATCCATGATGATGAGGGGGTTGCGAGCGCACCCGAACCGGGGCACGCTCCGGCCTTATTTGTTCGAGCGGGTGCTAATCGTGGCGTTCAGCGTGGTGCCCGACACGGCCTGCGAGTACTCGAAAATGGTGGGCACGTTGGGCACCCCCGACAGGATGTAGGGCCGCCCGCCGCCAAACGCGCCGCAGTCGGCCCCGCTCTCGCCGGTGTTGTCGGCCGGGCCGCCCACCGCAATCTCAAACTGGGTTTCGCTGCCCGTGGCGCTGCCGAAAATGCCGGCCAGGGCCACGTTTTGCTGGTTGCCGCTGGCCGTACCGAACTGGGTGCCCGTGCCCAGGTTGTTAGAAAAAGCGTTCGAGCGCGGGGCCACCACGGCCGCCGCCCGCGTCACGATGTTGTTCTTCA
>JAYSZD010000440.1:0-4064 GCA_043738185.1 Hymenobacter sp.
CTCCGGCCGTGGCTGAGCCGCTGTACCAGCAATTTGTGGCAATGGTGGCGGCCGACCTGGGCAAGCCCGTGCCAACCGGCGTCTTCGGCGCCGATATGAAAGTGAGTCTTCTCAACGACGGCCCGGTTACCATTGTACTGGACACGCCGCCGGCTTAACCAACGCTCCCATGACCATCGAAGAGGCCCAAAAAACCGTTGACACCTGGATTACGACCACCGGCGTCCGCTACTTCAACGAGCTGACCAACATGGCCATCCTCACCGAAGAAGTGGGCGAAGTGGCGCGTCTCATCTCCCGGCAGTACGGCGAGCAGTCGTTTAAGGAATCCGACAAAGGGCGCGAGCTGGGCGACGAGCTGGCCGATGTGCTGTTCGTAGTTATCTGCCTCGCCAACCAAACCGGCGTTGACTTAAGCGACGCCCTGGCCCGCAACCTGGCCAAAAAAACCCAGCGCGACAACCAGCGCCACCAGAATAATGAGAAGCTGAAGTAATAGCGGTTAGTGGTAAGCGGTTAGTTTGAATATTAACCGTTAACCACTAACCGTTAACCGCTATTAAGCGGTCGGTCTGCCAGCGGGGTAATACGTTGGCGTAGGCATCCAAGCGCAGGCAAAACTCAAAGTCCTGGCTGGCTTCCAGGGAATTGAGCCGGCGTACGTGCGCCGATTGCAGCAGGTAGCCCGCCAAATCGGGTTTGGCCTGCTGCCAGAGGTGCAGTGCGGCTAGGGTCGCATCGGAGCTGCGCACATCAAAATCGTCTGATAGCCGCTCTGCCAGGGCTCCGCCAAATACGGTGTCCTCCAGGCAAAACTGACCCTTCCAGCCGGCGCAGACTACCAACACGTCGCGGCCCTGCATGCGGGCAAACGCGGCCACCGCGGCGAGGTTAAGAAAAGCCCCCACTACCACTGCCCCGGCTGCCAGCGACTGGCGCAGAGCAGCGGTGCCATTGGTGGTGCTAATGGCCAGGGCGCGGCCCCGCACCACCCGGCTGGCATCCAGGAAACCAAATGGGGAATTGCCCAGGTCGAAGCCGGCGGCCGGCAGGCCGTCGCGCTCAGCGGCCGTGAGGCAGCCATACTGCAGCCCGAGAGCAGCGCACTCTTCCAGCGAGGCCACCGGGAAAACATGGCTTACGCCCTCCCCCAGCGCCGTTACGATGGTGCTGGAGGCCCGCAAAATGTCAACGATGACGGCCACTTTGCCGCGCAGGTCGTAGAGCGGCAGCAGCTCGGGAGAATAGCAAATGTCTAGTTTGGGCACTTTTTGAGCTATGAGTTAAAAGTTAAGAGTCAGGAGTGGTTAGCAGGAGATATGAGACTCGTTTGCCAACTCATAACTCCTAACTTTTGACTCATAACCCTATTCCTCCGCGCCCTTGGTCAGGGGTAATTTATTGATTGTAGCGGGCAGGTTTTTGCCCCGAATCTGCACAAAAATTTGGGTGCCAGGCGCGGCAAATTCCGTTTTCACGTAGCCCATGCCAATGCCTTTGCTCAGAGAAGGCGACTGCGTACCGCTGGTGACGTCGCCAATTTTCTGCCCGTCAGCATCTACCAATTCATAGTGCCCGCGCGGAATGCCCTGACCGTCCATGATAAAGGCCACCAGCTTTTTGTTGACGCCGACTTCCTTCTGCTTTTTCAGGTTTTCGGCGTTGGTGAAGTTCTTGGTGAATTTCGTAATCCAGCCCAGGCCCGCTTCCAGCGGCGAGGTCGTATCGTCGATGTCGTTACCGTAGAGGGCAAACCCCATTTCGAGGCGCAGGGTATCGCGGGCGCCCAGGCCGATAGGCTTGATGCCGTGCGCCTGGCCGGCAATCATAATTTTATCCCATACCGCCGCCGCGTGCTCGTTGGGAATGTACAGCTCAAACCCGCCCGCACCAGTGTAGCCCGTGGCCGAGATAATGACGTCGGGCGCGCCGGCAAAAGAGCCCTGCACGAATGAATAATAGGAAATACTGGTCAGGTCGACATCTGTCAGCGTTTGCAGGGCGGCAATGGCTTTGGGGCCCTGCACGGCAAACAGGCTGGTGCGGTCCGAAATGTCCTCCATCTCCGCGCCTTGCGTGTTGTGCTGCCGAATCCAATTCCAGTCTTTTTCGATGTTGGAGGCATTCACCACGAGCAGGTAGTCCTCATCGGCGAGCTTGTATACCAAGAGGTCGTCCACGATGCCGCCGTCGTTGTTTGGCAGGCAGGAATACTGGGCCTTGCCGTCGGCGAGCTTGCTGGCGTCGTTGCTGGTCACGCGCTGAATCAGGTCGAGGGCTTGCGGACCCCGGACCCGGAACTCGCCCATGTGCGACACATCGAACATGCCCACGGCGCGGCGCACCGTGTGGTGCTCGTCTAGGTCGGAAGAATAGCGCACGGGCATGTCGTAGCCCGCGAAAGGCACCATTTTAGCGCCCAGCTTGCGGTGCGTGTCGTCGAGGGTAACGGTTTTCAGGGAAACGGACATAAAAGTGACTGAGTGGCGGAGTAACTGAGTGAAGAGTGGGAATGGACTTGGTGCCGCAAAGGTGGGGCAAAAAAGAAAAGCCGCTTCGTCCTGAAGCGGCTTTTTCTACATATTAGCAGAATTGGGGGCTTTACCACAGCCCTCCGCTACCCAGTTACTCGCTACACGCGCACCATCCAGTCGTGGATATCGGCCCCTTCGCCGGCGCGAATGGCATCGAGGGCGGCGCGTACGCGGTGCGAGAAGGCGGTAGCGGGTGCCACGGGCAGGTCGTAGTCCTGGCCTTCGTAGCCGATGGTGGCGATGGTGGCGATGGTGGCGGCCGTGCCCACGCCAAAGGCTTCTTCGAGCTTGCCAGCGGCCAGGGCTTCCATTACTTCCACGCTGCTCACTTTACGCTCTTCCACGGTCAGGCCCATGTCGCGGGCCAGGGCCAGCACGCTGCGGCGCGTGATGCCGTCCAGAATCGACGTGCTCAGGGCCGGGGTCACAACCTTGCCATCCAGCACGAAAACAATATTCATCGTGCCCGACTCCTCCACGTAACGGTGCTCCGAGGCATCGGTCCAGATGAGGTTGTGGTAGCCCTGGTCCTGGGCCAGCTTGCTGGGATACATGGCGCCGCCGTAGTTGCCGGCCGCTTTGGCGTAGCCCGCGCCCCCTTCGGCCGAGCGCACGTACGTTTGCTCGAAGCGCACGCGCAACGGCTTGGTGTAGTACTTATTAACCGGGCAGGTGAAAATCATGAACCGGTAGCTGAACGATGGCCGGACGCCGATGAAACCATCGGTGGCAAACATAAACGGCCGGATGTAGAGCGAGCTGCCCGCCGTGACCGGCACCCACTTCGCATCGAGCCGAATCAGCTCTTTGAGGCCCTGCATGAACAGGTCTTCCGGGATTTCGGGCATGCACATGCGCTGAGCCGATACGTTGAGGCGCGCCCAGTTGTCGAGTGGCCGAAACAGGGCCACGCCGCCATCGGCCTGGTGGTAGGCTTTCATGCCCTCAAAAATGGCCTGGCCGTAGTGCAGGGCCGAGTTGGCCGGACTCACCACGATGTCGCCGTAGGGCACAATATGCGGCTCCTGCCACTCGCCGTCCACGAAATCAACGGCAAACATGTGGTCGGAAAATACCTTTCCGAACTCAATGTGGTCAAAATCGACAGACTCGAGCCGCGAAGTGTCCGTTTTTTGCGTGTTAATGGGAAGAATATCAATCATACTAGGAGGATTTTGTGGTGCGGGTGGGTGGGATTTTGGAGGTACGAAGGATGGATGTAAAAAGGCGGCGCTTGTACAGCCGCAGCAAAAACAAAGGCTCGTAAAACTGCCTCAGGGAATGGAATGAATGTTTAGAGCTCCGGCAGAATCAATAACCGAACAGGGCTTAAAGTCGTGCCTTCCAGGTCACTTCTTCCACGCCCAGCTCGTGAGCCATGTAGCGGCTGAGCACGAACAGGTAGTCCGATAACCGGTTCAGATACACTACCACCAGCTCGGCCACAAACGAATCGTCGCTTAGGTGAATGACCATGCGCTCGGCGCGGCGGCACACGCAGCGGGCCACGTGAGCGTGGCTCACGGCGGG
>JAYSZD010000441.1:0-1676 GCA_043738185.1 Hymenobacter sp.
CGCAGGGCCTCCACGTAGTGGGCCACGGCCGCCGCGTAGTGGCCCTGCTCCACTTCCACTTCGCCCACGTTGTTGATGGCCCCGGCCACGCCCTGCCAGTCGCCGAGGGCGGCCCGCTGCCGGCGGCACTGCTCAAAGTCGGCAATGGCATCGTCGAAGCGGCCGGTGGTGGCGTAGATGATGCCGCGCAGAATGTAGGTTTTGGCGATGCCGCGCCGGAACTGCAGTCGCTGGCCCAGCGCCAGGGCCTCCACGGCCAGCGCCAGGGAGCGGCGGGGGTGGCTGTCGCGGTTTTCCCAAATCAGCTCGTTCAGGGTGTTCACCCGGTTGGTGTCGGGGCGCGCTACCTGGGGCAGGCGGGCTTCCAGCGAATCGAGGCGTGGGTTGCGGGCCGGCGCCTGGCCCCGGCCTGGGCAGCTGAGGGCCATTACCAGTACCAGCGTAATTCCCAGTCGTGGCCAACGGCCGCCCATCCAATTCTTTTCCATGTAGTCGCCGCAGCCTACAGCACCGGACGTACCGGGCCGACGTGCTGCTGTCCGGCAATATATGGAAATAGAATAAATTCGTGGGGTCAGGGTGGCGGCATCGGAAAGCCGCCCCGGCTAAACCGCGTGGCCCACTTACGCCGGAGTCAGCTCTTCCGATTCGTGCACCCGGATGCCGCCGCCGTCTTCTTCCGCGGCGCGCAGCATGGCGGCGGCCACGGCGGCGGCGCCCACGGGACGGTACTGCTTCAGCGGCCCGCGCAGCAGCGGCCCAACCAGACCCAGCACCGCAGCGCTCAGCCGCTCGCCCAGGCGCGGGCTTTCCCGTTCGCCCAACAGCAGCGAGGGCCGGAAAATATGAATGGCCCGAAATTGCAGCTTCCGCACCGCGGCCTCCATTTCGCCCTTCACTTTACTGTAATAAACGGTTGCTTCGGCATCGGCCCCCAGGCTGGAGACTACCAGCAACTGCCCGGCAAAGTTGCCGGCCGTGAGAGCCGCCAGTTTTACGACGTACGTGTAGTCCACCTTATAAAACGCCTCCTTCGACCCGGCCTGCTTCCGGGTGGTGCCCAGGCAGCAAAACACGTCGTCGGCAATAAGATGCTGGCGCATGTCGTCAAGCTGGTCGAAATCAACCACCACCTGTGTGAGCTTGGGGTGCAGCATCGACAGGCCCGTGCGCCCCACCACCACCACCCTGGAATATCGCTCCGAGGCCAGCAGCAGCGGCAGCAGGTGCGAACCAATGAGGCCCGTGGCCCCGGCAAGTAAAGCAGTTTTACGCATCGGAAATGGATGATTGAGTAATTGCCCTTACGCAGTCCAGGCGCTAACCTCATCCCCTCTCCCATAGAGAGGGGGTGAGGTTGGCCGCCTGGACTGCGTAACATCAGTGAGTAATTGAAACAAAGTTGTTTAGAAAGTTTGATTCCTGGTGCGTGGTCATCCTCCATCTGCCCTTTGCAAGCGGACTACGGATGGAAGATGACAACGTTTTTGACTTGCTGAACAAAGGATTCTATCCTTAATGAGCGGCTCAATCTATATCCATCACGAAGTCATTTGCGAAAACTTCTGTCATGCAGCGCGCAGCGAAGCTTCTTGCTTGGACTAGTAACTGCTGTTACGCAGCGCTTTCGCTGAAGTGCCGCCAGCGTTGTAGCGCGAACTTTGTAGTTCGCGCTA
>JAYSZD010000442.1:0-1674 GCA_043738185.1 Hymenobacter sp.
CGTAGGGGAATCGAACCCCTGTTGGTAGAATGAAAATCTACTGTCCTAACCCCTAGACGAACGGACCGTTTTTTGTTTTGGTGATGCAAAGGTACGGCGTGCGCCTTTCCGTGCAAGAGCAAGGGTGAAAAAAAGTGCTCAAAAAAGCAAACCACCTTGTTTTTCAGGCTGAAAGATTTTCAAAAGGTCTAATCTGTCCTCAAAACAGCCGGGCGATGCCCGCTCTGGCGGTCGGTGCTCGGTAAAAACCGCCCGGAAACCAGAACGTCTCTCAACAAAAGGCCGGGCATTAGCTTCCCTGACGCGGACCTGCTATCTTCGCCCCGCGTTTCAACTGGCTACCACTGGGGCAGTCAGTCACCTTTTTTTCTTGTTTTGCTATGGCAAAAATCAAAGTCGCCATCAACGGCTTCGGCCGTATTGGCCGCCTCACTTTCAAGTCGCTGCTGAGCCGCGACAACGTGGAAATTGTCGCTATCAACGACCTGACCGACAACAAGACGCTGGCCCACCTGCTGAAGTATGATTCCGTGCACGGCCGTTTCGATGGCACCGTGACTCACGACGAGGAGAGCATCACCGTGAACGGTGTACGCATCGCTGCCCTGGCCGAGCGTGACCCCAAGCTGCTCCCCTGGGGCAAAATGGGCGTTGACGTGGTTCTCGAATCCACCGGCCGCTTCGTGGACGAGGCCGGGGCAGGCCAGCACCTGACCGCAGGTTGCAAAAAAGTCGTGATTTCGGCTCCTGCCACCGGCAACATTCCAACCGTCGTGCTGGGTGTGAACGAGGAAATCCTCACCGGCTCGGAAACCATTCTCAGCAACGCCAGCTGCACCACCAACTGCCTGGCCCCCATGGCCAAGGTGCTGGACGATGCCTTTGGCATTGAGAAAGGCTACATCACCACGGTGCACGCCTACACTTCGGACCAGAACCTGCAGGACGCGCCCCACAAAGACCTGCGCCGCGCCCGCGCTGCCGCCTACAGCATCATCCCCACCAGCACCGGCGCCGCCAAGGCCGTGGGCCTGGTGCTGCCCCACCTCAAGGGCAAGCTCGACGGCCTCGCCATGCGCGTGCCCATTCCCAACGGCTCGATGACCGACCTGACGGTTATCCTTAAGAAGGAAGCCACCAAGGAGGAAATCAACGCGGCCCTGAAAGCTGCTGCCGACGGTCCCATGAAGGGCATCATCGAGTACACCACCGACCCGATTGTGAGCATCGACATCGTGGGCAACCCCCACAGCTGCATCTTCGATTCGGAGTTGACCTCGGCCAACGGCACTCTGGTGAAGGTTATCGGCTGGTACGACAATGAAACCGGCTACTCCACCCGCACGGCTGATTTGATTCAGAAGCTCGGCGAGCAGATGAATCGCTGATTTGCGTTGATTAACCGTGATTCCGCTGATGCCTGACTTGCCAGTCAGGTGAGTTGGACTCAGGCATTGAGGAAGCCTGCCTGCTGGCGGGCTTCCTCTTTTTCTGGCTATTCCATCCGCAATTTCCAATGCCCGTACGCATAAACGCACATTAACCCAACCCGCGAATCAGCGAAATTCGGTTAATCAGCGTAACTCAGTGATGCCCAAAACCTGTTTTGTTTTGAATCCCAAGGCCGGCCCCAGCCGCCGCCTCGATATGCCGGCGCTGATTGCCCGGCACTTC
>JAYSZD010000443.1:0-4055 GCA_043738185.1 Hymenobacter sp.
TATTGCGGATACGTCAGCTCCAACTCCTGCAGGTAGGGCTGGTACGCCTTGGTCAGCATCCGCGAGGCGGCGTAGAGCGGAAAGCACAGCTGGTTTTCCAGCTGCTGCATGGGGTTGACGGGGGCGGGGGCACTGGGCATTTTCATAGGTTTCGAAAGGGTAAACCAATTTAAGCAGCACAAGTTTTAATTTTGCACAATCAAATAAATTCTGTGCCGCAGTTCAAGGGCTCTCCAGTTTAAAATGCGACCTCAGGAAGTACACCGCTTCGCTCATCTGCTGAAACGCTGGTTTCGCCGGGTCCATACTGATATTCAGATGGCAAAACCGGTCGTTGGGCCAAGGTGAGGAAATTACGGGCATTTGAGGCCAGATATTGCGGAGTAACTCCCTATGCTAACGCCCTCGCCGCTGCCGTTGCCTTCCGCTACCCCCGCCGACCTGGCCCAGGCCCGGCAGCGTGCCACCGCTTTGCTCCGGGCCCTGGCACCCGCCACCGAAGCCATAACCCCGCAGGCGCGCCTGCTCCTCGACTTGCTGCCCGAAGGCCTTATGCTGCTCGGCGCCGACGGCTGCGTGGAAGTACTCAGCCAGCGCTTTTTTACGCTTCATGGGCTGCCGGATGCGCCGGCCATCTGGTTGGGGCAACCCGCAGAAAAGCTATTGGCCCACGCGCAAACCCAGGTGCTGGCAAGCGAAACCCACAGCTTCGGGCTGGTTCACACGCTGCACGACGGCCGGGTGCTGGCATTCGGCGAACTACCCGAGGCTGGGGAAGAGGGCGACACCGGCCGGCGGCTGATGTATTGGCACGAGGTAACGGAGCGGCAGCAGCTGCTGGCCCAACTGGAGTCGGTGGCTCGCATTCCGCAGCAAAACCCTAATCCGATGGTGCGGCTGGCGGCGTCGGGCCGGCTGCTCTATGCCAACGCTGCCGCCCGCGCGCTCAGCCGGAGCCTGGCCCGGGCCGAGCGGGTGCAGGGGCTGCGAGCCTTGCACGAACTGGCCGGGCAGGTGCTGGCCCAGCGCATGAGCACGCAGCTGGAAAGCGCCTTGGGCCAGCGGTGGTTCAGCGCGCATGTGGTGCCATTTGCCGCTGAGGGATACGTGAATTTCTACCTGAGCGAAACCACCACGCGCGTGCGGGCGGAGCAGCAGCTGCAGGAACAGGAACGCTTCTACGAAACCATTCTCAACGAGCTGCCCGCCGAGGTATTTGTGGTGGACCAGGAATACCGCTACCGGTTTGTGAACCCGGCCGCCGTGCCCGATGCGGAGTTGCGGCAGTGGATGCTGGGGCGCACCAATGAGGAATATAGCGCCTATCTGAGCCGCCCAACTACCTTGGCGCAGGACCGGCAGCAACAAATGCAAACCGTGCTTCGCAGCCGCCAGCGTCACGAATGGGTCGAGACTTTGGGCGATGCCGAACATCCCCACTACATGATGCGCCGCCTGCAGCCCGTACCCGAAGCCGGCGAGGCCATCCGGTTGGTTATCGGCTACGGGCTCGACATAACGGCGCAGGAAATGACGCGCCGGGCGCTGAGCGAGCAGCAGGACTTCACCCAAAGCATCCTGGATGCTAGCCCCAGCGTGATTTACGTGCGCGACGAAGCGCACCGTATTATGTTTGAAAACCACGCCATGCAGGCCGTCCGGCAGGTTTGTCGCCACCTGACGGGTGAGGAACTAGTGCCCGGCAGCGTGGAGGCGGCAGAGGCGGCGCAGCTTATCGCCAACGACCAGCAGGTTATCCGCAGCGGCCAAACGCTGCAGGTGGAGGAAACCCTGACCCTAATTGATGGCTCGAAGCGCGTGTACCAAACTGTGAAACGACCCCTGCCCCGGCCCGACGGCCGCATGCACGTGCTGGCCGTGAGCACCGACATCACCGCTTTCCGCCGCGCGCAGCAAACCTTGGAACGCAGCGAAAAGCAGTACCGCGACCTGATGAATTACGCGCAGGCCTTCATTTGTGCGCACGCTCTCGACGGCACGGTACTCACGGCCAATCCTGCCCTGAGTGAGCTGCTGAACATGCCCATGGACGAAATTGTGGGCAGCAATGTGGCCGTGGTAATGACCAGCGATGACCGTGCCGCCTTTGCCGATTACCTGACTCTTATCACGGCGGCCCACGAGGCGTCGGGTGTGCAGCGCGTGTGCCCCCGCGGCAGCACCGAGCAGCGCTACCTGCTGTACCGTAACTTTTTGGTGAGCGAGCCGGGCCAGGAACCCTACGTTATTTCGCACTCGCACGACATTACGGAGCGCATTGCCGCCGAGCGCGAAATGAAGCGCGCCAAAGAAGCCGCCGAGTCGGCGGCTCTGGCCAGGGAAAATTTCCTGGCCAACATGAGCCACGAAATCCGCACGCCCCTCAACGGCATTCTGGGCATGGCCAGCCAGCTGGGCAAAACCCCGCTGGAGCCCCGCCAGCAGGAGTTTCTGCGCATGATTCGCACCTCCGGCCAGCACCTGCTCAGCGTCATCAACGACGTACTGGACATGGCCAAAATCACCTCCGGCAAGCTGGAATTCGAGCAGGTGGCCTTCAACCTCTGCGAATCGATGGGGCAGGCCATGCAGCCCCTGGTGCTGCAGGCCCAGGAGAAAGGCCTGACGTTTGGGGCCACCATGCTGCGCGAAAGCTGCACCTGCCCTTGGGTGGTGAGCGACCCGTACCGGCTGAATCAGATTCTTATCAACCTGGTAGCCAATGCCATCAAGTTCACGGCTCGCGGCAGCATCACCGTGGCAGGGCGCCAGCTGTCGGAAACCAGCACACACCTCACCGTGGAGTTCAGCGTGACGGATACCGGCATCGGCATCGACCCCGACAAGCACGCCAGCATTTTCGAGGGCTTCACCCAGGCCTACGCCGATACGTCGCGGCAGTTTGGCGGCACGGGCCTGGGCCTGAGCATCAGCCGGGCGTTGGTGGAGCAGCTGGGCGGCACCCTGCGCCTGCGCAGCACCCCCGGTCAGGGCAGCACGTTTGCCTTCACCCTCACCCTGCCCAAAGCCGAAGCGCCCACAGTGGCCCCTGCTGCCGTGGGCGAATTCAATACGGGCGCGCTGGCCGGCCTGCGGGTGCTGCTGGTCGAAGACAACGAAATCAACCGCGAAGTCGCCCGCTTTATGCTGGAGGAGTGGGGCGTACTACTGGAAGAGGCCGTGGACGGCGAGCAGGGGCTGAAATTACTCACCGCCTATACTTACGACGCGGTACTGATGGATATTCAGATGCCCGGCCTGAGTGGGGTGGACGTGACCAGGGCCGTGCGCCAGCTGGCCGACCCGATTAAGGCGCAGGTACCCATTCTGGCCCTCACTGCCAATGCTTTTCGGGAAGACAACGAGCGGTATCGCGCCGCCGGCATGAACGACTGTCTGGCCAAGCCCTTCGAGGAGCAGGACCTCTACCACAAGCTGACGGCTCTGCGCGCGCTGCCTTCCCTGGTCCGGCCCTACGACCTGACCAAGCTGCGAGCCATGGCCCGTGGCCGGGAAGCGTTTGTGGGCAAAATCATTCGCTCCTTTCTCACCAATACGCCGGCCACCCTGGCGCAGCTGCAGGAGGCTGCCGCGGCCGGGCAATGGAGCCGGGTGGCCGAGCTTACCCATCACATCAAGCCTAATTTGGTCGCGCTAGGCATTCCAGGGGTGGCGCACGCGATGAGCGCGCTGGAAAAAGCTCCGAGTGCCCATCAGGATTCTACCCAAGCCACTACCACCGACCGGACCTCGCTGGTAGCGCAGCTGGCCGCTGCCGTAAACCGTGCACTAACCGAGTTGCCCACCGAGCTACCCACCGAACCGGGCGTGGCTGTTGGGCCGAATTGAGGCCGCCGTCACCCAATAAGCTTTGCCGCGCCCAGTGGCTTCCTCCGAAGCTGAAAAAACGGCGCATCCCTGCCAGTCTAAAATCCCCACACCCGCTCGGCTTATAGTCCTATAGCTTGTTACAGGCCTATAAGTCAGTCGTTGGCTAGCGGCTGGCTGGCGGCAAATGCGGTTGGGAGAGTAGCTTCGCTGGGTGGCCCCGTAAT
>JAYSZD010000444.1:0-4054 GCA_043738185.1 Hymenobacter sp.
CATGGTGGGCACCGCCCCCGAGTCGTTGAGCCGCACGCTCAACGAGTTCAAACACGACGGCTTTATTGAGCTGACGCCGAATACCATCCGGGTGCTGGAGCCCGAGAAGCTGCGCCGGGCGCGCTGGTAGGCGCATTGTGGGGGCAGTAAATTTACCAACAGCTTACTCCCGGTTGCTGCCCTTGGCCTGCCGGATGGCCCGCCCGTCTTTCAGATTGAAGCGGTACTGGAAGCTGAGCCGGTAGCGGGCGGCGTTGCGGTTGCTGACTTGGTTGCAGTCGAAGGTTTGCCCCTGAGTGCGGGTGCGGGTTTGGTTGGTATCGAAGAGGTTGGTGCCGTCGAGGGTGAGGGTGGCGCGGTTTTGCAGCAGGTTTTTGCTCAGGGCCAGGTCGGCGTTGTGGATGGCGCGGGTGCGGGCCTGGGCGTTGTTCTGGGGCCCGGTCAGGCTGTAGCGGGCCTGCACGGCGAAGGCCGCCGGCAGTTTGAGCTGGGTGCTGAAGCGGCCCGTGACGGTTTGGTCGGCAAACCCGAAGTCCTGCTCCTTATAAGTGCCCTGCTGGCGGAAGCGAAACACGTTCAGCTCGGTGTTGAAGTTCACCCACTTCACCGGGCTGTAGAGCACCGACAGCTCCAGGCCCAGGCGGGTTTCGCCGCGCAGGTTCACCGGCGTGCTGATGAATGTGCCCGTGGCGTCGCGGTAGGTGTAAGTCTGGATAAAATCGGTGGTGCGCTGGAAGTACACCGACGGGTTGAACGTGACCTTGGCCCAGTTGCGCAGCAGGCCCCACTCCAGCGCGTCGGTGTAGGCCGGGTTCAGGTCGGGGTTGCCGATGGTTTGCGCGTTGAGGTCGGTCAGCTCGTTGAAGGGATACAGCAGCCACAGCGAGGGGCGGTCGATGCGCCGGCTGTAGTTGAACTGGCTGGTCAGGCCCTCGCGCAGCTGGTAGCTCAGGTTCAGGGTGGGGAAAAGGCGGGCGTAGTTCTTGCGGTTGTTAAACTCGCCGGCGCGGTCGGCGAGGGTGATGCGGGTGAGCTCCGCCCGCAAGCCCAGCAGGTACGAGAGCTGGCCCAGCTTGCTGCCCACTTGCGCGTAGCCGCTGCTAATCAGCTCGTCGTAGCGCAAGCTGTTGTTGATGCCCCGGAACACGGACCACGCCGCGCCGCGCTGCTCTTCGGCCCGGAAGTCGCTGGTCACCTGCCGGCTTTCGGCTTTCAGGCCTACTTCCAGCTTGGCGCGCTCACTCAGGGGCTGCACCCAATCGGTTTGCACCCGCAGGTCGCGGCTGCCGCTGACCGCGCCGGTGCGGATGCCGGGCAGCGCCCCGTCCTGGGGTGCAAGGCGGCGCGTGGTCAGGGTCCAGTCCTTGTCGCTGTTCCAGAAATCGTACTGCACGTCGGCCGTGTACTTGCGGCCGGCCTGCGCAAAGAGCCGGGTGTAGTTGAATTCGAGCTGGTTGTAGCTCCGGTTTTCCCGCGAGTCGCCGTCGCGGAGCAGCGTGCTGTCCGGCTGCCCACCGGCGGTTGCGTACGCGTACCGCAAGTTGGTTTGGTCGCGGTCCCGCGTTTCATTCCGCAGGAAAGCCGCCGTGAGGGTGTTGCGCTCGTTGATGACGTAGTCCGCGCCGATGTAGAGTATCCGGCCGTCGTCGTGCCGGTACTCCACCTGCCGCTGGCTCAGGCTGGTCGGGCGGCTACCCAGGCCGGTGGTTTGGTCGGTGCGGTAGCGGCCCAGGTAGTCGGACAGGCGCAGGCCGGCGTTGGCGAATACGTTGAGCTTGCCGGACTTGTAGGTCAGCCCCGCGTTCAGCCGCGAATCGTTGGGCAGGCCGCCCACCAGACGCAGCTGGCCGCCCAGGCCCGGTTTTTTGGTCTTCTTCAGAATGACGTTGATGATGCCGGCGGTGCCGGCGGCATCGTAGCGGGCTGAGGGGTTGGTGATGACCTCGACCCGCTCGATTTGGGTGGCCGGAATCTGGTCCAGGGCGCTGCTTTGCGTCAGGCCCGAGCGGCGGCCGTTGACGAGCACCGTCACGTTGGGGTTGCCGCGCAGGCTGATGCCGCCGGTCGGGTTCACCGCCACCGACGGCACCCCATTCAGCACGTCATTGGCCGAGCCGCTTTGCGACAAGATATCCTTGCCCACCTCGAACACCTTCTTGTCGAGCTGCAGGCTGATGCCGGGTTTTTCGCCCGTCACCGTCACTTCGGCCAGCTGGGTCACATCGGGCGCCAGCAGCACCGGGCCCACGTCCAGCTTGCCGCCCGCCGCAGGTACCCGCAGCGGCTGGCTCACCGTCTGGTAGCCCATGAACCGCACCTCCAGGGTCAGCTCGCCGGCCGGCACGCCATCGAGCCGAAAGGCTCCCTGGTCGTCGCTGATGCCGCCGCCGACCAGCTTGGCGGCCGCATCCAGCAGGTTAACCGTCGCATAGGGCACCGCGGTGCCGGAAGCCCGGTCCCGCACCGTGCCGCTGACGGTGCTGCCGGGGCCGGCGGCCGGGGTGGTGGGTTGCCGGGCCGCGACGGCCTGGCCCAGCAGAATCGACAAGCAGAGGGCGAGGAGGTGTTTCATGGCCCAAAGGTTGGCCGGCACCCCAGGCGCTTTCAAGCAAATCCATGCCAACGGCTCTAGCGCCTGCTGAACGGTGGGGGTTAGGGTAGTGGGTCTGCTACCTTTGGCCTGTGGCGTGGTGTTGAACAAGAAGGGCAATGCCTCCACCTTAGCCCAGCAATTCCTTCCTAAACCGCCACCCGGCCACCCGTACCGGCAGCCTGCCGCGCCGCTGGTTTCGCGGGTGCCGCGTTGTTTTTTTACCCTTTACTGGCCCGCACCATGGCAACCGAGCTAAAGTCCCCAACCAAGGCAGAATTGAACATCGATACCCTTGCCCCGGCGCAACAACCGGCCGGTTCCAAACATCTCCCCGTTATGGCCTCCACGCTGGATGCCGACGTTTTGGGCCAACTGGTGGCCCAGCGTTACGGTCGTGGCTCGGGCAGTACCTGCCAACTGCTCAAAACCGGCATCAACCACACCTACCTGTTCACCGATGCCGGCCAGCAGGCCGTATTGCGGGTGTACAGCTACAACTGGCGCACCCGCGCCGAGATTGAGGCGGAACTGACGTTGCTCACGCTCCTCCACGCGCAGGGCCTGGGCGTATCCTACCCCCTGGCCGACCCCACGGGCGCGTTCGTGCAGGAACTGGCCGCCCCGGAAGGCACGCGCTACGCGGTGCTCTTTTCCTTCGCGGCGGGCGGTAAGGTCCGCTTCCTCACACCAACGGCTTGCGCCACCATCGGCTCGCTGATGGGCCACCTGCACCAGGCCACGGCCGGGCAGTCGCTGGCCCGTACTACTTACACGACCGACGTGCTGCTGACCCAGGCGTACGCGGCCGCGCAAAAGTTCTTCGCCGACGAGCTGCCCGAGATGCGGTACTTGCGCGAAACCAGCGTTCGGCTGGCGCGCGCCTTTGCCCAGGCAGGCCCTGCCGCCGCCCCCACCGGCGCGGTACACCTCGACCTCTGGTACGACAACATGGCCATCACGCCCCAGGACCAAATCACTCTTTTCGACTTTGACTTTTGCGGCAACGGCCCCGCCGTGCTGGACGTGGCCTATTTCTGCAAGCAGCTCTTTCACATCGAAGCCGACAAGCAGCAGCAGTATGAAGCCAAAGTAGCCCACTTTCTGGAAGGATACACCCGCGTACGGGCCTTGTCGGCAGCAGAGTGGCAGTTGCTGCCGGCAGCCGGGGCAACCGTGTGGCTCTTCTATCTGGGGGTGCAGGTCCGGCGCTTCGACTGGTCGAACATCTTTTTGAGCGTCAATTACTTGAAATCGTACGTGGGCAGAATGCAGGCCTGGCTGGCGTATCATGAGCGGCCAGCGCTGCAAGAGGAGTTGCCCACCAGCGGCTCTAGCGCCTGCTGAACGGCAGCCCCATCCCCTAGCCCCTCGCCGCTTGATGCGCGGAATCTGATGGGGAAGGGGTCTAGAATTTAGTTGAATTAACCCAAGAAAATGACACCCAAATTTCAACCACAATCC
>JAYSZD010000445.1:0-1672 GCA_043738185.1 Hymenobacter sp.
CGAACTGCTTGTTGACCGTGACGCCGAACTGCTCGGCCAGGTGGTAGAGGGCCTGATTGGGCGTCATGCGCTCAGCGGCTCCGCGCAGCTGGCCGATGAAGAGCATCAGGTCCTGGCCGGGGCTGATGTGGGTAATAGCCACTGTCGTATCGTTGGCCTGGCGCATCTGGTCCCAGCCGGCCGGCACTTGGTACTGCAGCTGGTACTGGCCGCTGCGCACGGACTCATAATGTATTTCAGGTTCGGACTGAGCCCGCACACTCAGCGGCAGCAAAAAGACAAGCAGCAAAAGCAAATTTTTCATGATTATCACGTGATAAGGAATTGAGAAAAAAGGGGAAGTGCTAACAAATAATATGTTACTTGCCCCGCAGCGGCGTGAGACTGTCCAGCACCCGGTGCAGCATCGGGGCCTGGGTGGTGAAGGCGGCAGGAGTGGCGTACACATACACCAGCAGCACGCGGCCCTGGTAGGTGGTCACGCGGGCGTCGTAGCGCAGCTCGCGGCCTTCCACGAAGCAGGTGCCGGTGCTCTCCAGAAAGTCGAGGCCGTGGGACGATACCTGGTGCTCCTCGTGGCGGGTGGCACCCAGGTGGCGCAACAGCCGTTCCAGGGCGCGGGCCGGCGGCAGCGCGGCGTGGCGGCCCCGCAGCTGGCCCACCCACAGCCGGGCGTCGTCGTCGGGGCTGTGGTAGCGCAGCACTTCCACCGTATCGGTGCGCAGGTGCGTGAGGGCCCAGTGCGGGGGCACGGCGTATTTCACCTGGAGGGCGCGGTTCTGCACCAGTTCCAGGTCCTGGGCCGTGGCGGGCCGCCCGAACATCAGCAAAGCGAAAAGCAACAGCAGCAAGGAGCGCATGACGATAATAAAAGAGCAGGAGGTGAAGTGGAAGAAGCGGCGGCTAGCTCTGGGCGGGGCAGGGCCGGGCGCCCTAACTGCTGCTGCCGGACCTGTGATACCCGCGCGAGCAACAGCAGGAGTAGCAGCAGTAAAATAAGGCGCAAGGGTAGGCGCGGGGCCGGGCCGGCGGCACCGGCCCGGCCCCCGGCAGCGACCCAATACGTGGCTGGCAGGGGTCGTTTCAAGGCTTATTGGGCCAAGGTATTGAGCAGTGGCGTGTTGCCGTCAGTAATAATGGTCTTCGCGTTCGGCGATTTGGCCAGCTCCCGGAATGCTTCGATGGACTTGAAGCGGAGCACGGCCGGACTCAAGTCGCGGTTGATGAGCTGGTTGGTGAGGCGCACGGCCTCGGCCTCAATGCGCATGGCCTCGGCCTTGCCCTTGGCCTGAATGATGGCCGCTTCCTGCTCGCCCGTGGCCCGCACCACGGCAATGCGCTTCTGGCCCTCGGCCTCAATCACGCGGCGCTCGGCGTCGCGGGTTTCGCGCTGCTTGAGAAACTCCATGCGCAGGGCTTCCTGCTCCGATTCAAGCTTATCCTCGATGGCCTTGGCCAGGCCGGTAGGCAGGGCAATATTCTTGAGCAGCACGTTCTCAATCTCAAAGCCGCGCGAGTTGAGCACCTCGTTCATCTGCGTGAGAATGGCCTTCTCAATCACCGAGCGCTCGGCGCTGTGCATGTCTTTGGCGAAGTAGCGGGCGCACACGTCGGCCGAGGCGGAGCGGAAAACGGGCAGAATCAGAACGTTCTCGTAGCCCAAACCAGTGGT
>JAYSZD010000446.1:0-1671 GCA_043738185.1 Hymenobacter sp.
CCTGCAGCGCGCCATTGCCGATGGCCACACCCAACACACTGAAGAATCGGACCCGGAAATACGCCGCCGACGTATCGAACTGGCGCAGCTTGAACAGGAAATCATTGCCCTGCTGCCCACCCGCGACGAATGGCTCAAGGTGAACCTGGGCTACGGCCCCAGTCGGATTGGGGCGTGGCACGTACCCGCCCTGGATGGTGCCCCCGCGCGCTACGAGCTGCGCATCGTGCATTAGCGCTTGCACTACGAGCCAATTAGTTTGTAAGCAGCAACGCCCTGACGTGGAAAAAATCAGGGCGTTAGGCTTACGCGTTAGTCCATCTGGACAAGACTATCACAACTTGCTTTGGTGCTGTGGCATTCAGGGCGGGTACCGGAAAGTTGATGACTCCGGTTCACTTTGGGTGCCTGACTACTGAGGTTCGGAACCCCATAAAAAAAGAGGCACCCCAAAGGGATGCCTCTTTCCATACCAAAACACCTTAAAAAACTATTCTTTCACAGGAGCAGTAACAACAACTGCGCCAAAAGATTCCTCGGTGATTTATTTTTCTCAGAATTTATACCCAACAAACCGCTGCTGTTGAACACGATACTGCCGGTCTTACGGGGTTCGCGCAGCCGCAAATCCCGCAGGTTAAAGCGTGCTGCGGCTTAGCGCATCATGCCGCCTGGGCCGCCTTTCATGCCGCCCATCATTTTCTGCATCTGGGCCATGCCGCCCTTGGTCTGGCTCATCTTGTTCATGGTGCGCATCATTTTACGCATGTCGTCAAACTGCTTCATCAGGGCGTTTACCTGCTGAATGTCAGTGCCGGAGCCTTTGGCCAGGCGCTTTTTGCGCGAGCCGTTGAGGATATCGGGGTTGGCCCGCTCCTGCTTGGTCATGCTCTTGATGATGGCCTCGACGGGCTTGAAGGCGTCGTCGTCGATTTCCACGTCCTTCATGGCCTTGCTCATGCCCGGAATCATGCCCATCAGGTCCTTGATGTTGCCCATCTTCTTGATTTGCTCCAGCTGGGAGAGGAAGTCGTCGAAGTTGAACTGGTTCTTCCGAATCTTGGCGTTGATGCGCTTGGCTTCGTCGTCATCGAACTGCATCTGGGCCCGCTCCACCAGCGAAATCACGTCGCCCATGCCCAGGATACGCTGGGCCATACGGTCGGGGTAGAACAGGTCCAGCGCGTCCATCTTCTCGCCCGTCGAGATGAACTTGATGGGCTTTTCTACCACGGCCCGGATGCTGAGGGCCGCGCCGCCGCGCGAGTCGCCGTCGAGCTTAGTGAGCACCACCCCGTCGAAATTGAGCCGGTCGTTGAAAGTTTTGGCAGTGTTTACGGCGTCCTGGCCGGTCATGGAGTCCACCACAAACAGCGTTTCGCTGGGGTTGATGGCCGCTTTCACGGCTTCAATCTCGCGCATCATCTGCTCGTCCACGGCCAGGCGGCCGGCGGTGTCGATGATGACGACCTTTTTGTTGTTCTTCTTCGCGAACTCGATGGCGTTGCGCGAGATTTCGACTGGATTTTTGTTCTCTACTTCCGAGTACACGTCCACGCCAATTTGCTCGCCCAGCACCTTGAGCTGGTCGATGGCCGCGGGGCGGTACACGTCGCAGGCTACCAGCAGCACGGTGCGGTTCTGCTTCTTCACGTAGTTGGCCAGCTTGCC
>JAYSZD010000447.1:0-10822 GCA_043738185.1 Hymenobacter sp.
GCCGTGGGCCCGGTGCTGCGCGCCAAAGACGAAGAAATGTCGGTGGCGCTGGGCACGGTATTCGTGCTCAATGCCGTGGCCCTGTTTGCTTTTCCGGCCATCGGCCACGCCCTGGCCCTCACGCAAAACCAGTTTGGCCTGTGGTGCGCCATCGCCATTCACGACACGTCGTCGGTGGTGGGGGCGGCCACCGCCTACGGCGACCAGGCCCTGCAGGTAGCCACCACCGTTAAGCTGGCCCGGGCCCTCTGGATTATCCCGGTTTCCCTCGCCACGGCCATGATTTTTAAGCAGAAAGGCGTCAAAATCACCATTCCGTACTTCATTCTTGGCTTCGTGGCCGCCATGCTGCTCAATACGTTCGTGCCCGCCGTCTGGCTCGTGGGGCCGGCGCTGGTGGCCCTGGCCAAAATCGGCCTCACGGTCACGCTCTTTTTCATCGGGGCCGGGCTGTCGGGCCAGGTGCTGAAGGCGGTGGGTGCCCGGCCGTTTGTCCTGGGCGTGTTGTTGTGGGGCATCATTGCCACGGCCTCGCTCTACGTCATCGTCCGCACCATTTGAGGCCCGCTGTCCCGCCGCGCCCGTAGGTCTGCTTTGGCTCAATTTATTTGCTGTTGTTACGCACCCAGGCCGTTCTGCCGTGCCCGGTAGGGATGAGGCGCACGCCAAGGGCGACCCGCTAGAACGTATCAACTCTGGGGAGAGGCGCACGGCACAACGGCTTGGATGCGTAACATCAGTTCATTGTTTGACTAGCAACCGACAACTTACCAGACGTGCAGGCGCACCCCGAATCCGAGCGTGAGGATGGAGCGTAGGGGGAGCCCGCCTTTGTTGGTCATCCAGCTTACCAGGTACAAATCGTTGGTGCCCAATTCGTAATAGGCCGTGGCCGAACGAGCCGTGCCACGCTTCGTGAGCCCCAAAGTGCGGCCGGCGCTCCCGCCCACGAAGGCGCCCACCCGCGTGCGCGACGACCACCAGTAGTACCCTTCTTCGTACTTGCTGCCCCGGCTGAGGCTGATGCCCCGGCTGGCCGAGTAGCCAACGAAGCCCCCCAGCGCCAGGGGCCGCACGTGCCACGCCGTGCCGCCCAGGCCCAACTGCCAGGGCGCGTACGTGATTTTGGCCGTAAAAATCCCCATTGGGGTGATGCTGAGCTTTTTGGGCAGATAGCCGGCCAGCACTTCCAACGCCAGCCGGTCACGGCTGGCCGTCCAGCCGGTGCCTACGGCGGCCAGGCCTTGCCCGCCCGCCGTATGGGCCAGTAGGTGTGTGGGCACGTACCACCGCGCCCGGTCGGGTCGGGCCGTATCGGCCGGGGCCGGGGCATTGGGGACCGGGGCCGCCAAATGCAGGAGCAGAAGGGCAGGAATACTCATCAGAATACGACGGTTTCTAACCGAAATTCTTTATCTCCCCACAGTGTGAGCACCACGTAGCGCCGCTGCTCAAAGCTGTAGGAGTTGATGAACGTGATGCCGTTGCCATACGGCTCCTCGATGCTGAAATTGTGCTGGTGCCCGCTGAGGGACAGCGCCACGCGGGGCGCTTGCTCCAGGGCGCGCGCGTAGGGCTGCTCCAGGCGCGGGTCAAAGTCGACACTCGTCGATGGCACGTGCGTAACAACGATTTGGCGGCGCACGCCCGCGGTGTCGGCCAGCTGCTGCTCCAGCCAGTCGATACGCGGCACCGTGCCATCGAAGCGGAATTCGCGGCTATTGGTGTTCAGCATGATGAAGCGCGTGCGGGCGTGGGTGAAGCTGTAATCCAGTGGCCCGAATACTTCCTGATAGGTTTTGCGGCCGTTGGCCACGAGGTCGTGGTTGCCTACCACGGTCAGGTAGGGTACGCGCAGGTGCTTCAGCTTGTCGTGCACCCAGCGCAGCTCCCGGCCCAGGCCAAAGTCCGAAATGTCGCCGGCCACCAGCACCAGGGAAATGCCGCGCTGCTGGTTCACGCTGCGCACCAGGTCTTCGGCCTCATCGTAAAACCGCTGCGAATCGCCGGTGAACACAATGCGCAGGGTGTCGCCGGCTGCGGCGGGGAGTGGGCGGGCCGCCAGTGCCGCCAGGTTCTTGGCCGTGAGGTCGCTGTACGCGGCCGGACTGTGGGTTTGGTTGGGGCTGAACTCAATCAGGTCGCAGCCGCTCAGCAGCGTGAGTCCGGCCACGAAGGCCAGCACCCGCCCGCGTATAGCGCGGGGTTTCGTACGCCCTGCCATTAGTTTGCCGATGCGGCCGCGCTCGTCAACAACTCGCCTGCCACCCGCGGCGGCACTGCGTTGGGAATAAGGAGGTAAAATTGCCGTGCCGCCAGCCGGAAAGTAGAAAGGGGAGTAGAGGTAACCATAGCAATGCCTGCCAAGCAGGATAATAATTTCAGACAGCCTCCCGCTGCAAGCTGCTTATTCAGCTCAAGAGGCCGGTTTTTAATAGCCCGCGCGATTCTGATTTAATTCTGAGCAGCCGCTTAACTACGCCAGTGAGGCGCAGAAGTTTCAATAGGTTGCTTTTGCCACAGCGTACATTCAGCCAAGAGGTACGCACTTCTACTCATAAACAGCTTCTCCGCAGAGGTGGCAGCCGTTAAAGCACTCGTGCAAAAGTGATGAAAGCGCCACTGCCGGGGGCTGTCGTTACCGCACCCGCACCGTGCCGGCTCCGTTGTAGCTGTGGTACTCGGCGTTGTACATGGCATCCGCATTCACCGGGCCCAGCTTGAAAGTGCCTTTGCTCACGGCCCGCGCCAGGTAATAGAAGGACTTGGGCTTGCCGGTGGCGGTGGTGAAGAAATTGATGCGGTCGTCGCGTACGTCCAGGTAATCGGGGGTGGCGGCGTCGTTGGCCCAGTCCAGCTCACGGACGGCGCCGAGGCGGGCGTTTTCAATTTCCAGGCCGGCCGGCAGCAGGTCGGTGATGGCCACGTTCTTCACGATGCCGGCCGCATCGCCGGCCTCAATGGTGATTTTGACCACCACTAAATCATTTTGGCGGAAGGTGGGCGTGCCCAGGGGCTGGCCGGCACGGTTCAGGAACTGGCGGCGTACGCGTAGGTAGCTGTCCTCTTCCTTCACCTGGCCGCTGGCCGAAATACCCTCGGTTTCCCAGAAATAGTAGAGGTTGCCGCTGCCCGCGGCGCGCAGATTCAGCGGCCGGTTCGCCACGTTCGATATGGTCAGGTCTTTGCCCGTGAAGCTGCCCAGCACCTTGCCGCCCGCCGAAACGGTGGCCGTAGCGGTACTGCGGGCATCGCGCCGGGCAATTTTGCCCAGGCCCAGCAGCGCAAAAGCGCGCTCCTGGGTACTCAGCCAGCCGGCCTGGCGCAGCTGTCGGCTCAGCTGCCGGGCCAGCTGCATCACCTGCGGGTTGTTGGGGTCGGTGTCAAACAGGGCATTCAGCACCAGGCCCTGGTCGCGAATGGGGGAGTAGAACGAGCCGTCCAGGGCGCGCTTGGCGGCCGTTTCGCCGCCAAACTTAGCGGGCAGCAGGGCGCGGAACTGGCGCTGGTTGCCGAGCAGGGCCTGGGTGCAGGCCAGCAGGTACTTGGAGTCCTGGGCCAGCAGCTGGCGGTTGGCTTTGTAGTAGTTCAGGGCCACGGCGTCTTGGCGGCCGGCCAGGGCCAGCACGTAGAGCGAGTAGGCTATTTCCTTGCTAGCGATGGTTTTCTCGCGGGCCAGGTTGCTCGCGTCGAAGTACTGGTAGGGCTCGGTTTCGCGCTTCTTGAGGCGGAATTGCAGGTAGCGCAGGGTTTTGTCGAGCACCGACTTGTTCACGGCGAAGCCGGCGCGCTGGGCTTCCTGCAGGAAGTGGGCGGCGTAGGCCGTGGCCCACCAGTTGTCGTAGTCGCCGCCGGGCCAGTAGCTCAGGCTGCCGTTGTAGAGCTGCATGCTCTCAATCTTGCGGATGGCCTCCTGCACGTTGTAGTTGGGGTTGTAACGCTGGTTTTTGGCCGCGGCGCCGGTTTTCTGCTGCAAAGTGGCGGCCAAATCGGCGTAGTACAGCTGCGGGAAAGCGGCCGACACGGTTTGCTCCAGGCAGCCGTAGGGGTATTGCAGCAGGTAGCGCAAGTCCCTGCTGAACTCCGTGAGCGGCGAGCGGCTAATGACCAGCCGGCTGGTGAGCGAGGCGGGCAGGAAATCGGTTTTCAGGTTAAGCGGGAGCGAGGCGCCGCCGGCCAGCACGCCGCTGCCGGTACGCTTTTCGAGCGAGGAGGCGGGGCGAACGGGGAGTTCAATAGTTTCAGTAAACGTTTCTTTTCCTGCTTCAAAATAGACTTTGATAGAAGCATTCCCAATTCTTGGTTTAGCGAACAATCGGAAGACAATTCGTTTCTCTGTTCCAGGTTGAATCTGTGTTGCTTTAGCGTCAGTCGTAGGCGTGGTCTTGTCAGACTCTAACTCATCGTGAACGATTTCCAAAGGCTCGCTCATTGGTTGATTCTTATTTCCAAGAATAATTCCAACGGTTCCGCTCACAGTTTGCTTAGTCGTATTCGTCAGCGTCACCGGCACATCTATCGTGTCGCCCGGACTCATAAACCGCGGTAGCGCGGTCGAAATCACCACTGGGTCGGCCACCTTCATCGTGTGCTCGGCGTTGCCGAATGCGTCGTCCTTGTAGGCCACGGCCATGATGCGCAGCGCGCCCGAAAACTGCGGCACGCGCACTCGGTAGCGCACTTTGCCGGCGTCGTCGGCGGTGAGGACGCCGCTCCATTTGGCCACCAGTTTCACGCGGCGGTTGGGCACGGGGTTGGTGCGGCGGCGCAGGTCGGCGGCGTCGCCCCCGCTGCTGCTGGTGCCCAGCTCGGGCAGCAGGAAGGGGTACATGTCGAAGGCCGACACTTCGAGGGCGCGCTTCTGGTAGAAGTAACCGTAGGGGTCGGGCGTGACGTAGTTTTTGATTTGCAGAATGCCCTCGTCCACCACGGCCAGCGTGACTTGGGCGCGCGGCGCGGTGGTAATTTCTACGGTCTGGAACGTCTGCGAGCGGCTGGCGGCGGGCGCGGCAATGGCCACGGCGAGGCGGGCGCCGGGCTTTTCCACCGCGAGCGGCACGAAGCCGCGGGCCACGGTGAGCGGCAGGCGGTTGTCGCTAATGGCGCGGATGGCCGTGGCCGTAACGTACACGTTGGGCACGTGCTCGGCCGTGATGGGGACTTTCACCTGGGCTGATTTCTGGTCGGTGGTCACGTAGAAGTGGCTGAGCACCTTGCCCCGCTCCACGGTCACGAGCACGCGGCCGGCGAAGGGCGTTTTCAGGAGCAGGGTGGCGGTTTCGCCGGGCTCGTACTTGGCCTTGTCAGTCTCAATGGTCACCTCGCCCTCGTTGTTCACCTCGAAGGCATTGGCCTGGGTATCGCCGTAGCCATAGGCATAGAAGCGCTGCGCCACGTAGCTCACCGCGCCGGGCCGACTGATGCGCACCTCGTATTCGCCCGAGCTCACGGGCGTGAAGCTGAACGCCGTGCCGTTGCCCACCGACTGGGTGCGCGTGCTGATGGTTTGCTCGCGCTGCTGCGAGTTGTACACGTAGCGGCCGCCCTGGCGTTCCAGCACGGTTTCCCAAATCAGGCGCACCAATTTCACCTGGGCCTGGGCCGACGTGGCTTTGCCCTGCGGCGTGAGGGCCACCAGGCGCACCGTCGCGGCTTGGCGGGTACTCAGCAATTCGGAGATGTGCTCGATGCCGAACATCGTGGCCTGGGTCTGCACGTCGAAGGTGGCGAGGCGGTTCACGGGCCGGCCGGTTTCGTCGAACACCGTGGCGAAGGCCACGCCTTCGAGCGTGCCGAGGTCGCGCACTTCGGGCACGTTGTAGGTGGCGGTGGCCTGGCCGGCGGCATCGGTCACGCCCTCGCGGGTGGTTTTCTCGAAGCGCGAAACGGGCGCTGACTCACTGTCGCCCGACGTGGTTTTGCGCCGCTCGCCGCTGTTGATATCGAACGAGTAGCCGGGGAAGTTCTTGGGCGCGAAGGTTTTTTCCTTCAGCGAGAATTCGACTTCAAACTTCCGGTCGGTCGCGGGCGGGCCAAACAGGTTTTGGGCGCTGATACTGGCTGTCACGGCCTGGCCGGGCCGGAGCACGGCGGGCGCGGCGCGCACCGTCACCTTCAGGCGGTCGGGGATAAATTCTTCCACGCTGATTTGCTTAGACGTCAGCAGCACGTCGTTGCCGGTCAGCACTTCCATCGTGTAGCGGCCGGTCATGATGGCGGGCGGCAGAATGAAGCGGCTTTCGAAGGAGCCGGCCGCGCTCAGCTTTTGGCGCAGGCTGCTGTATTCCTTGCCGGTGGGCAGCAGCAGGCGGATTTTTACGGGCAGGTTGGCGGGCGGCGTCTGCCAGTCCTCGGTGCGCACCACGGTGTTGGTGCGCACGGTGTCGCCGGGGCGGTAGAGGTTGCGGTCGCCGTAGAGGAAGGCCTGATAGCGGGCCGCGTTGCTGGTGAGGCCGCCCACCTCGAAGCGCGAGGTTTCGACGCGGCTCTTATTCAAATCCAGAAAGGTGAAGTCGGCGTCCTTCGTGGCCGTCACCATGCCGAGCCGGAAGCGCCTCATGCTGGCGGCCGAGTCGAACGCCGCCACGCCGGCCGCGTCCGTCGTCACGGTGCCGATGACCTGGTTGTTGGTGCTCACCAGGCTCACCGTCACGCCGCTCAGCGGCTGGGCCGTGCGGATGGAATTGGCAAAGACCAGCGTGCCGCCGGTGGCGCCCTGCTTCACAATCAGGCCCACGTCGGTCACGGCCACCAGCTTGCTCACTTGCAGCCACTGGCGCTCGGTGTCCTGCACGCGCACCACGTACAGGCCCTTCATGGCACCCTGAAATTCGAGGGTCTTCAGGTCCAGATTCAGCAGGCGCAGCCCGCCGGATTTGGGCAGGCCGTTTACCGAAATGGTGCGCTCGGAAAGCACGTTGCCAATGTTTTCGGTGTCGTAGTAGCGGAAGCTGCGGTCGATGTACTCGCCGTCCTCATCGCGGTTGCTGCCCTCGTCGTATTCGCCTTCATCGTATTCCGGGTAGCCGTAATCGGCCTCGCCGCGCAGCAATTGCTGGATGTTGTTGGCGTAGACTTTGGCAATGGTCACCTTCACCTTCTGCACCTGATTGATGCGCAGGCCCAGGTTGCGGGTGCCCAGCGCGTCGAGGTACAGGGCCTTTTCGCCGCTGGCGAAGCTGATGCTGGGCCGCTCGGCGGCGAAGGAAACCGACTGGCTGTAGGCGTTATCCAGCACGCCGCCCAGCAGCCCGCGCGTGCCGGCCGCCAGCGTCACCTGGTAGGTTTTGCCCACCACAAAGTTGCCCTTTAGCGCAAAGCCGCTTTCCAGCGCTTCAATGGCAAACGGCGCGCTGGGCGACACTTGCAGGGCCGTTTGAATGTCGGACACCGCCACCGGCTGGTTGGTGAGTACCGTCACCACGGCCTCGCCGTTCACCAGCGTGCCCACCAGCTCGCGCACTTCCAGCACCTGGGGTTCGGGCACTTGCAGCTGGGCCAGGAGCGGTTTTTCGGTGGCCTTGCCGCCCACGGCGGGCACCAGGCCGGGCGCGATTTCCACGGTCAGGGCCGCGCCGGGCTTCACCTCCTGCGCGAAACTGAGGCCCAGAATCTTGTCCGGCTCGGCCGAAATAAGCTGCACGGCCACGGGCTTGCCGCCCTGGGTCACGCGCAGCAGCGGGCGCAGGTCCACGGGCCGCACGGGGTAGTTGAACACGAGGTTGGCGCGCAGCTCGACCGTGCCCGTGGCCTTGGTCGAGCGGCCGTAAAACACCTGCGGCGCGGTCATGCCCAGGTAGGGCGTGTGGAAGCGCCGGCGGTTCAGGGCCAGCTTGTCTTTGCCGCTGGGCATGTTTTCGGGACGCAAAGCGGCGTCAAACACCGTGCTGGGGCGGAAGGGCTCGGCGGGCGAAAAGGTCAGCTCCCGGTCGCTGGTCCACTTAAACTTGCCGCGCACGGCCGGCGAAAACGCCACGTACCGCGTGGTATCCCAGCGGTTGAGCTGGTCATCGGTCACTACGGCTTCATCAAACGTGAAGACCAGGTTGGAATAAGGGTCAATTTCCTCCCCGTCGCTCTGCTCGGTGGCGGCCTGCTCCCGGGCGGTTTTTTTGGAGCACGAAGCGGTGGCCAGCAGCAGCAACAGCAGCGGCAGAAATCGGAAGCGGAAGCAGAGCAGCATAGCGCAGAAAGGTGAGTGCAAGGGCAGGGGCAAGGTAGGGGAAAATTGAACGATGCGCCCACCAACAGCACTCCGGAAAACGTGACGGCCCGCTACGGGTCGCCGGCCGGGCTTTCGGCCAGCAGCCGGGCGATGCCCGCCACCTCGAAGGCCAGCACGTCGCGGCGCAGCAGGAGTTGCGCCAGTACGCTGGGCTCGTACTGCAGGGTGAGGGCCGCCTGGCCCTCCCAGAGGGTAAACACGATGTGCGCCAGCTTCTCGGTGGCTGGCACCTGGGCTTGCAGGCCGGGCAGGAGCCGTTGCCGCAACTGGGCCTGGGCCAGGCGGGTCTGGCTGCGGGCCAGGGGGCGGGCCAGGGCATCGAGCTGCAGCAGCAGGCCCTGCCGCCGCAGTGCCAGGTCCGCCCGCTCGTCGGGCGAAAGCACCGGGGCAGGCGGGGGAGCCGGGGCGGGGTCGGGCAGTGCCTCCGCGAATTGCCGCAGCCGCAGCTGGGCCGCCAGCGGCAGGTTGCGGCTGCCCCGCTCGTACATGCTGAGTGCCGAGCGCGACACGCCCAGCAGGTCGGCCACCTCCTGCTGGGTGAACCCAAAGCTGGCCTGAATAGCCTGCAGCTGGCTCAAATAGGGCCGGAACCCCCGGTGATGCGAGAAATGGGACATGGGCAACGCGCCGCTGGCGGCCTCGGACAAACGCCCGGCCCCGTGGTGGTGGCAAGTTAGCACGTAACCACCACGGTTTGCCACAAATTTTGTGTCAATTGTCTTTGTGGCATTTTGGGTTGACACTAAATGAGTTGACACATTTGTGTCCCCAACCTATTTTGCCCCATACCAAGCGGGTGTGCCGCGTTCAAACAGGCGCCGCGCAACACCGGCAGGACTTACCCAACTGCTGTTACGCAGCGCTTTCGCTGAAGTGCCGCCAGCGGTGTAGCGCGAACTTTGTAGTTCGCGTCCCCGCGCTGTTAAAGCCGCGTAAATGGCGCGGGGACGCGAACTACAACGTTCGCGCTACCACCCATTGCGTAACATCAGTTACCCAAGATACTCGTAGAACGCTGCGCACCGCTGCGTTTGCCGCTGCGCACCGCTGCGAGAATCCAGGAACCCAACGGGCGCACCGGTTCGCGGAAGCCCTGACCAACAAAAAAACCAACTACGCTGCTACCTTCCCCCATGCTTTCCCATCCGCACGAAGTTTTTCTGGAAGTTGCCCAGCGCCTGAGCTTCACTAAGGCCAGCCAGGCGCTGTTCATCAGCCAGTCGGCCGTGAGCAAGCAGGTGAAAGCCCTGGAGCACCACTACAAAACCGGCCTATTCGAGCGCCTGGGCAGCAGCATTCAACTCACGCCCGCCGGCCTCCGGCTATACCAAAAGCTGCTCCAGGCCAAGCAGCTGCAATACGAGCTGCACCAGGAAATGAGCGAGCTGAGCACGGCTTTTGCGCCGAGCCTGAATTTGCTCATCGGGGCCAGCACCACCATCTCGCTCTACGTGCTGCCGCCCGTGGTGTCGGCCTACCTGCGCTTGCACCCCAACCGCCAGCTCAGCCTGAAAAACCGCAATTCCGACAATATTCTACGCGCCCTGCTCGACCACGAAATCGAGCTGGGCATCATTGAAGGCATTCATAAAGTGAGCAACGTGACCTACACGCCCCTGCTCACCGACGACGTGGTGGCCGTGTGCGCCGCCGGCAACCCGCTCGCTCGCCGCACCCTCGAAGTGCACGACCTGCTCACCACGCCGCTGGCCCTGCGCGAGGCCGGTTCCGGTACCCTGGCTGTGCTGGAAGAAGCCCTGGCGCGCCACCGCATCAAGCTGGCGGCCCTGCCCGTGCGCGTGCGCCTTGGGGGTACCGAAGCCCTCAAAAACTTCGTGCGCGTCGACAGCTGTCTGGCCTTCCTCCCCCGCCAGGCCGTGGTGAAGGAGCTGGCTTCGGGTGAATTCTCAGAGGTGAAAATCAACAATTTTCCGCTCAAGCGCGAGTTCAATTTCATTCAGCGCAAGGGCACCGAAAACAACGCGCCTTACCGGGACTTCCTGCTTTTCACCAAGCGCTACTATTCTAATAAGGCATAGGCTATTCCAAATGCCCATCCCCAAAAGGCATACCGTGGTTGAGGTGCTCCCGTACTTTGCCACATGAAACTGGTAGCCTCCGAATCTATTTCCCGCCTCGCCGTTCTGCATTGCTCGGCCTGCGGTACGTCCCATTCTGCTTTTGAATTGCAGCGGGTCTCGGCCTGCTGCAACCTGCCCCTGGTGGCTGGCTACGACCTGTACGAGCCCCTGAGCCGCGATGTTATCGACCACGCCGATTCGTCGATGTGGCGCTATGGGGCGTTGCTGCCGCTGCTGCACGAGAAAAATAAAGTAACCCTGGGCGAAGGCATGACTCCCATGCTGCGCCTGCCGCGCCTGGCCGCGCGCCACGAGCTGTCCTCCCTTCTGCTGAAGGACGAAGGCCAAAATCCCACCGGTTCGTTTAAGGCGCGCGGCCTTGGTATGGCCATTTCCAAGGCCAAAGAGCTGGCCGTGGACGGCTGCATTATTCCCACGGCCGGCAACGCTGGCGTGGCCATGGCCGCCTACTGCGCCCGCGCCGGCCTCCGGGCCGTGGTGGTGATGCCGCGCCACA
>JAYSZD010000448.1:0-4050 GCA_043738185.1 Hymenobacter sp.
CGGAGGCGTAGGCTTCGCCGCGGGCGATGATTTCCAGGATGCAGAATTCAAGGATTCCCTTGCGCATCTGAACCTGGGTGTTCTCGAGTTTCATGGGCGTTGCGAAATAGTAGTGGGTGAGAAACAGTACAAATGTATGGTAGGTACTTTGTAAAGCAAGGTACTGGATGAATAATCGCACTAAATTTTGTAAAATATTTTGTTAAACACTGATTATCAAGGCTAAAATTTTCAATAGGACAGGCCGATTATTTCGAATTCGGATTCGCAAGCATGGGCCTATCCCGGTTTTTTAGGTTGGGGCAAGCCATGCGAATGGAAGCTAAAGCGGCGGCCCACGCCGCCGGGCCCCGGAAATCTCAAGCCCGCAAGCAGCGTAGCCCGCCAGAATGCTACCAATTGGGGCGGCTGTCCTAATTTTTTGGCTTGGATTTGGCAGGCCAGACGCACTATCTTGAAGTAACTTGCGTTCCGTCGGCGCAACTCTTACCCGCCTTCCTTTATATGCTCCAACTCTCCTCAGCCGCTCGTGGGCTTTTTCTGCTGGGCGTGGGTGCCATGCTGGCTTTGCCGGCTGCGGCCCAGTCTACCAAAACCCCCAAATACAGCAACGAATTCCTGAATATTGGGGTAGGGGCCCGGGCCCTCGGCATGGGCAAGGTGCAGGCCAGTCTGGCCGACAATGCCACCGCCGGCTACTGGAACCCCGCCGGCCTTGTGAACCAAACCCACAAGTACGACGGCGTGCTGATGCACTCCGAGCTGTTTGCGGGCGTGGTGAAGAACGATTACGGCGCTTTTTCGATGCCGCTGGACGACAAAAGCGCCATTGGCGTGAGCGTGATGCGGCTGGGCGTCGACAACATTGCCGACACCCGCAACCTCATCAACGAGTACGGCTACATCGATTACAGCAAGATTGAGCTGTTTTCAGTGGCCGATTATGCCCTCCTGCTCTCCTACGCCCGCAAGGTGAGCCGCGTGGAAGGCCTGAGCGTGGGCGCCAATGGTAAATTCATCTACCGCAACATCGGCAAGTTTGCCACCGGCTACGGTTTTGGCATCGATGCCGGCCTGCAGTACAACCACAAGGGTTGGAACCTGGGCTTGATGGCCCGCGACATCACCACCACGTTCACGCAGTGGACCATCAACGCCGAGGAATACACCAAGGGTGTGAACAGCACCGTGGCCAACGGCACCGACGCCATTCCGACCAATAGCGCCGAAATTACCCTGCCGCGCTTTGTGCTGGGCGCCGGCCGCCGCTTCACGCTGCCCAAGCAGTTCACGGCCCTGGTAGCCGTAGACCTGGAAACTACCACCGACGGCGAGCGCAACACGCCCATTTCCACCAAAGCCCTGAGCGTGGACCCCCGCGTGGGCATCGAGCTGGGCTACAAAGACCTGGTTTTCCTACGCGGCGGCGCTGGCAACTACCAGCAGATTCAGAATTTCGCCGCCAATAGCGCCGGCACCTACGACAGCAATTGGAAAGGCCAGTACAGCCTGGGTGCCGGCGTGGCCGTAAGCGGCCTGCGCGTGGACCTGGCCCTGTCGCGCCTGGCGGTGGAAAAGCTGGGCAGCTCGTCGCAAACCAATTCTCTGATTGTCTCGCTGGGGTACGGCTTTAAATAAAGTCAGCCCAAACACAACAGAATTAGGATAGCGACGACGTTCCTAACCGCATATATCTACTACTAAGGACAAGATGAAAACTATAATTACTGGTAATAAGAATGGCTTGCGCGGGTTGTTGCTCCTGCTGGT
Source organism: Hymenobacter sp. (assembly GCA_043738185.1). GTDB lineage: Bacteria > Bacteroidota > Bacteroidia > Cytophagales > Hymenobacteraceae > Hymenobacter. Next base: position 1,771 of record JAYSZD010000448.1, read on the forward strand.
ATTATGCCTGGCCGGCCCCGCCGCGTGGGCCCAGTCCGGGCCCTTCGGCAACGAATGGATAGTGCCCAGCCAGCAGTACTACAAGGTGCGGGTGACGCGGGACGGCATCCACCGCCTGAATCAGCAGTACCTCACTCTGGCCGGCCTGAGCAATATTGACCCCAGCCGTTTGCAGCTCTGGCGCCGGGGGCGCGAAGTAGCCATGTACCAAGCTGGCGTCAGCAACGTCTTCGACAGCAATACCTATTTCGAGTTTTACGGCCAACGGAACGACGGTCAGCTGGATGCTGGCCTGTATAAAAATACCTCCGACCAGCCCCACCAGCTCTACAGCTTTTATAGCGATACGGCGGCTTATTTCCTCACTTACCCCGGCGCGGCCGCACCCGCGGCCAAACGCATGGCCGAGCCAGCATTGGCGGGCGGTACGCCCCACGCCTGGCGCCTGGCCACCAGCCTCAAGCTCGAAACCGACGCTTTTGGCGAGGGGGCGCGTGGGCCAGATAGGGTAACGTTTCTGCCGTGGCTGGAGTCAGGCGAGGGTTTTTTCTCGCGTAGCCTCAACGGCTCTTCCACCGTAGCAACCGATACCGTGCTACGGGCCGTGCTACCTACCGGCCCCGCGCCTGCGCCCAATCTCGAGGTCCGTTTGGTAGGGGCCACATTTGTTCCTCACAACGTAGAAATACTGGTGCTGAACACCTCCAGTAACACGTATCGCTCGCTGGGGCGCCTCACGTTCAGCAACTACGGCAAAGCCGGCGGGCGCTACGACCTGCAACGCGCCGAAATTGGCCCAAACGGCCTCGTTACGGTGCGTTTTTCGGGTGGTACAGGGGGCACGGGTACCACTGCGGATAACTACCGCCGGGCCTTTGTGCGCGTGGTGGCGCCGCAGGCCACGCGCTGGCTGGGGCCACGCCGCCAGCTGCCATTTGCCAGCGACTCGCTGTTGGGTGGGCCGGCTACGTTTGAAGTCGATAGCATTCCGGCCTCGGTGATAGGCTACGACATTCACGACCCCTGGAACGTGCAGCGCGTGGCATCTACCGCCGCCCAAACGTTGGGACCGCTGGGCCGCCGCTTCGTGTTTCCGAGTGCCACGGCCGCGCAGTCGCGCCGGCTGCTGCTCTTCGACGGACAGCGTCCGTTCGTGCCTTTGCCGGCCCGGCCGGTGCGCTTCCGAGCCATCAACCGGGCTACGGTCAATTTTGCTGTTGTATCGCACCCGCAGCTGTACCGGTCGGCGCTGGACGGCACCACGCCGGTGGCTAACGCGGCCCTGGAATACGCCAAGTACCGTGCCTCCACGGCCGGGGGCAGCCACGATACGCTCCTCATTACCACTTGGCAGCTCTACGACCAGTTCCATTACGGCGAACGGTCGTGGCTGGCGCTACGGCACTTTGGCTTGTGGCTGGCCGAGGGCGCGCCCAACAACCCGGAGCGCTACCTGCTGCTGCTGGGCAAAGGCATCGTGCCTTCCGAAGGTGCCATAGCGTACCGCCGGGACGGCGAGCGGGGTGCCAACCTGGTGCCCACCAGCTCGCGGGCCGTGTCGGATAACATGATAACGGCTGATTTTCAAAACAATGACTTTGTGCCCAAGCTGCGTACGGGACGACTCACCGTTCTCACGCCGCAGCAAATCATGAATTACCTGGACAAGGTACGTACCCACGACGCCTTGGGCCCCGAGCCCTGGCGCAAGAACGTGCTGCACCTCATCGGGGGCTACTCGCCTGCCGAAACCGCTGATTTCCTGGAGATAATGGACCGAAATAAGGCGCGCGTGGAGCGGCCCTTTTTTGCCGGCGAGGTGAGTACGGAAACGCGGCTGACCCCGATTGGCCAGCCCGAAAATATCAATATCTCTTCCTACATCAACTCGGGTATTTCCCTGATGTCCTATTTCGGTCACGGGTCGAATAATACGTTTGCCCTCAACTTCGGCGTGCCCTCCGACCCGACCAAGAATTATAATAATCCCGGTCGCTACCCCTTCTTCTACCTGAACGGTTGTGCTGGCAACCACACCTTCACGACTGGCGCGACCATCGTCGAAGACTGGTTGTTTGCTAGTAAGAAAGGGGCCATTGGCTCGTTGGGAGAGTACGGATTTAGCTACGCCAACTATTTGGAGCCTTCTGTGGACACGGTGTATAAGCTGATGTTCAACGACCCTGCTTTTTATGGTAAGCCGATAACGGCGGTTTATGCCGAGGCCGTGCGGCGGCTGCAAAATCGGGGTATTTTCAACAATGACGTAGGCATTGAGCA
>JAYSZD010000449.1:0-1670 GCA_043738185.1 Hymenobacter sp.
AATAAAGCGAGCCAAACGGCGCGGAGACGCGGACTACAAAGTCCGCGCTACATAACAGCAGTTATTCAGTTACGGCCCGCACCGGCCGGGCCAGGAGCAGCGCTAAGATTCCCAGCAGCGCCAGCGGCATCAGGAAATACACGAAATGCAGCCCCACCGGGTTGCCCAGTGCCAAAGCCATGCCGTTGAGAGGCAGCAGTAAGGGCAGCAGTAGTGCCAGCAGCAGCCCCCGCAGCCGCTTGGAAAGCGTGGGGGCGAAGGCCAGCAGAGGCAGCAGCAGCACGGCATCGTAATACAAGTGGTAGGTGGTGAGTAGCGTGAGCGTGCTCAGTACCAAAAACAAGTGCCAGTCGGCCAGCAGCGCGCCGCGCTGCCGCAGCCAGAACAGCCGCAGGCCCGCCCCCAGCCACAGCGCCCCGTGCAGCACCGGATGCCAGGCGCTGCTGCCCGGCCGCAGCCATTCCAGCACGTTGCCCAGCTCCACCCGTAGCGTCAGGCCCTGGGTGAGGGGGTAATCGGGGTCGGCGGGGTCGAAAGACTGGGCGCGTACCTGCGCCAGGAGGTGCTGGTAGGTGGCCAGTAAATCGAGGGGTACGGCCGCCCAATGCCACGCCACCGCGCTTAGCAGGGCCACCACGCCGGCCGCTACCGCTAGCGTTCGCCACTGCTTTTGCCACAGAAACCACGCCGCAAACGGTAATATCAATGTTACCTTGAAAGCGGCCAGGCCCAGGAGCACCCCGGCCAAAATTGCTTGCCACGCCGGCGTCCTGACTGCTGAATTGCCGGTAGTCGGAAGAGTAGCGTCCGACGCTCCGGCAGTGAGGCGCAGTAAACGGCTCCTGATGACACCTTGGCCCACGGCCAGCGCGCCCACACCCAGCGCCAGCGCCACAAAAGTGGGCTGCCCCGTAAGCAAGGCCGGAATGGTGCCCTTCAGGGCCAGTGCCGCCAGTATAAAGTGCCACCATGGCCTCTTTTTCGCTGTTTCGGACCGCAAAACCCAGGGCCACAGCCGGGCCATTAGCCCTAGGCTAAATATCGCCAGCAGGCCCCACAGTGGCCACGCCACGGCGTACGGCAGCAACCCCACGGTGCAGCCAAACAGCGCTGCGGCCCACGGCGGGTATAAAAACGGTAGGTTGGGCAGGCCGGGCTGGGTGCGGCTGGTAAGGTTTTCCTGTTGCACGATGCGCTGCCAGCCGCGTTTCAGGGTGGCATCGTGGTAGGGGTTTTGACCGGCACGCAATACCGATTGGCCCACGTAACAGGTGCGGAAGTCCATGGCCCGGTCAGCATTGGGCAGGGGTTCGCGCAGCACCCGGCTCAGGTTGAACACGGCAATCAAAACCAGAAAAAGCAGGACGAAACGCGGCACGGCGGCAAGTTAGCCACGGGCGGGCCGGGCGCCGGGGCTGGTAGCGTGCTATTCGCTGGCCACGGGCTGCGTCGCCGCCTTCACGTCGTGGTGCTGTTCGAAGTAGGCGTAGCCCGGCATCAGCCCCCGCCAAAAAGCCGCGTGCGGGCTGGCCGGGCGCTTGGCCAGCTCTTGCTCGGTGAGGGGAAACGGAAAAATATGCACAGAATAGCCGTCTGCCCTGCTGCCTGCGCCGCCACGGCCAGCAAGTACACTTCCTCAATACCGGCATCGGTGATGGGCAGGCAGCCGA
>JAYSZD010000450.1:0-4049 GCA_043738185.1 Hymenobacter sp.
CAGCGCCCAGGTGGCATCTGAAATTTCGTGACGACGCATAAATAAGTACTGGTATCAAACAACCATACATTTGATTCTTTATTGTCCTCACGCCCTAGCAGCCCCATTTCATTATTACTGTTTGGTACGCCCATGCAGCCCCTCGCCACAGCGCCGGGCCGACCAGGTTCACCCATCAGCCTCTCGCTGTTCCCCAACCCAGCCGCTGCGGGCACTACCCGCCTAACCGGGACCGCCTCAAGACAGCCGGTGCAAGTGCGCGACCTGCTCGGCCGCCTCCTGTTGACGGTCCAGGCCGACGCCACCGGCGCCGCCTCCCTGCTCCTGCCAGCGGGGACACCTGCTGGCGTGTACCTGGTGCAAGCCGGCAGCGCCACTACTCGCTTGGTAGTGGAGTAATGCGTGGCTGAAGGCTACTTATTGGGGCTGACCAAATAAGCGTGCCCAAGGACAATGAAGAAGCAGAATTTTTCCTAATAAGGTCAAAAGCAAGCTGTCTCATCCTTTGCAAGGACTATGAAAACCCTTACCGCCTACCAAACCCGCGCCCTCGACCAGACCACCAACGCTGAGCAGGGTCAACTCGTCGCAAATTCATAGAGCGCGCCGCCCAGGTACCGCTGTGGAGGTTCTACGGCCACCGGAACAGACGACGGGAATAAATAAGCCCTGCATAATCAAGCTAATAACAAATCAATAGCTTTCAGCCATCAGCTGCTGGCTTTTCTATGAATGTTCAACCAATTACACATAAACCAATGCGCAATTACCGCCGGCTGCTTGGCTGAACCATTGGCCACCTGCGCTGCTGCAGCCGGCCGCCTGCTTGAGAATGGATGACGTGCACTCTTTACCCATCTCTCGTTACTTGTTGCGCGGGTACCGCATGAGCCAGACGATAACAGAAGGGCAACTTGGGGCTTCGGGCGTCACTTAACTAAAAACCTATACGTTAACATTGGTATAATCATGGATTAGAGTGGAGAAAAGCGGCCCCGGCCGTACCTTGGCCGCGTGAAAATCTGGCGTCAGCTATTTCTGTTGCTGGCGGCGCTGCTGCCGCTGCTCGGCGGGGCCCAGCAGCGGCGCGCCGCCGGCTGGCTCCCCGACGAAGCCCTCAGCGGTCTGATGCTGCGCACACTGGTGCAGGCCCCCGACGGCCTGCTCTGGGCCGGCACCGACGACGGCGTGTACCGCTACGACGGCAATACGCTCGTCTCCATCAACGACTTGCGACGCGCCGGCCCGGCCCTGCCGACCGTGCCCTGTAACCTGTTGCTGGCCCTGCCCGATGGTCAGATTTGGCTGGGCACCGACGCGGGCTTGTTCCGGTTTCTGCCCGATGGCCGGCTGGAGACCTTGCCGCTGCCGCGCCTGCGGAGCGCCACCCGCGACGTTAAAGGGCTGGCCCTGGCCCCGGATAACCAGCATGTGTGGGTGACGCAAGGCCGCGTGGGCGTGCAGGCCTACACGCTGAACGGCCGCCCCACCGGGCCCTTACTGCCCCAGTCGGAGGAAGTGTTCGAAGCCTGGCCGGCTCCCGACGGCAGCCTCTGGGTAATTGGCGTGAAAGGGAACATCCGGCACTTGGCCACCAACGGCCGCCTACTCGGCACCTGGCGGCATCCCCAAAGCCGGCTTTGCCCCGTGGCCGACCCGAAGGGCCACATCTGGCTGTTGAGCGACTGCGCGGCCTACCGCCCCGGGCCGGAGGGGCAGTTGGTGGCAATGGTGCAGTGGGCCGACCCACGCCACGAAAACTGGCTGGATATAAACCGCCGGCCCACGGGCCCAACCCTGCTCTGCCGCGAGCTGGTGCGGCAATTGGAATGGACAGCCGGACCTGACCCGCGCCCCCAACTACAATTTGAGCTGCCGCTGCCACTCTGGCCCACCGCCGGCTGGAATGGCCGCCTGCACGCTGACCGCAGCGGAAACTGGTGGGTATTCGACAGCAACACCCGGGGCTGCTGGCAGCGCACGGCCAGTCCGGTCTTCATCCGGGGGCTGGCCGGGCCGGGCGGCACCCCCTACAGTGTGCGGACCAGCGTGCGCTTGCCCGATGGCCGCCTGCTGGTGAGCACTTATGAGGCCGGGCTGCTAACCCAGGCCCGCGACTCGCCGCTGGCTCCGCTAAGGCCCTGGGCGGTGGGCATGCTGCCCGCCGGCAACGTGCCCATCATCATGGGCATGGTGCCGGCCCCGCTGGGACCGGGCCGCGACTGGCTGATGGGGGGGGCCACCCCGTTTCTGCGCTTCAACCCCCAAACCGGCAAGATGCGGGAAGTGCCCGTGCAGGGCCTGCCCCAGAACAATGCCGGGGTGCTGAGCCTCTGCCGCGACGCTGCTACGGGGCGGGTGTGGGGCGGCGCCCGCACGGGCCTCTATTGGTACGACCCCGCCCGGGAAGCTTTTCGGCCGTATCAGGCGCCGGGGGCTACTCAGCCGGTGCTGGCCGGGCGCATTATCGAAGACATTGCCCCCGACGGACGTGGGCACTTATGGCTGGCGACACCCGAGGGCGTGGAGCGGCTCAACCTGGCCAGCGGAGCGCGGCAAGTAATACGGAGCGCGGCCTTCACCGGGGCGCGCTGCCTGTACCTGGCTCCCGAAGGCCGGCTCTGGGTGGGCACCCGCGCCCACGGCTTAGCCGTGGTGGAGCCCGACGGGCGGGCCCACGCCGCGCTTTCCCAGGGCCAGGGTTTGCCCAATACCTCGGTGGCTACCATCACGCCCAGCCCCGGCGGTTATCTGTGGCTAGGCACTTATCAAGGCTTGGTACGCTACCGGCCCGCTACCAGCCAGCTGGCGGTGTTCACCACGGCCCAGGGCCTGCTCTCGGACGAATGCAACGCCCGAGCTGCCTACATCGACCCCGTGGATGGCTCCCTGCTGATTGGGGGCGTGGCCGGGCTGCACCGCATTGCGCCGGGGCAGGTGCCCGGCCCGCGCCCGGTGCGGCCCCGGCTGCTGCTCACTGGCCTCACGGCCCTCAGTGCCTCGGCGGAGGCCAGCCGCACCCGCCACCTGTTGGGTGCTGACGCTTTGCCCGCCCTGCGTCTGGCCCCGGACGTCCCCCTGGTAGACCTGCACCTAGCCCTGACCGACGACTTTGACGCCCGCCGCGCCCGCTACTTCTACCGGGTACGCGGCTGGCTGGCCGACCGCTGGCTGGGCTTGGGCAATGAGTCGCGCCTGCGCCTGCAGGGTTTGCCGCCCGGCCGCTACACGGTGGAAGTGCGGGCCGAAACCAGCCAGGGCGTATCTGCCGCCAATACGCTGCGCCTGCCCCTGACCGTGACCGCCGCCTGGTGGAACCGGCCCTTCACCTGGCTACTGGCCGGCCTGCTGGTGGTGGCCGCCGTTTATTTCTGGCAACGCGCCCGCCTGCAGCGTGTGCGCCAGGAAACCGCTCTCCGCGCCCGCCTCGCCGCCGACCTTCACGACGAAGTCGGCGCCCTGCTAACCCGCGTTACCATGCAGGCCGAGCTGCTGCATGAGCTGGCACCCGGCCCCGCGCCCCGCCTCGCCCTGCTGGTGGAAGACTCCCGCGCCGCCGCCAGCACCGTGCGCGACATTATCTGGAGCGTAGACACCGCCGCCGACACCCTCGGAGCCCTCACCGACCGCATCCGCGACTACCTCGATGCCACCGCCCGCGCCACCGGCCGCACCCTAATGTTTGACGATGCTGACCTGCCGGCCTCGCCGGACCGGTCGCTGGCTCCCGCCGTGCGCCAGCACGTCTACCTCATTTTCAAGGAAGCGGTGAACAACGCTCTCAAGTATTCGCAGCCCAACAGCCCCATCGACATCATGCTTTGCTGCTATCCGCTGCTGGAGCTGCGAGTGAGCAGCCAGGGCGCGGCCCCGGTCACCTCGCGGGCCGGCCAGGGCCTGCGCAACATCCGCCAGCGCGCCAAGCTGCTCAATGCCGAGCTGGGGCTGGGGCCGGTGCCCGGCGGCTGGCAGGTGCGACTCCGCCTACTGGCCTAGGGGGCGGGTACAGGACACTGCGCCGCGGGACTTTGACCCGTGCCAACGGCCCC
>JAYSZD010000451.1:0-10817 GCA_043738185.1 Hymenobacter sp.
AAGTCGTTGGGCGAGCTGCTGCTGCTGGATTCAGGCACGCTCACGCCCCTGCTCAAGCGCATGGAGCAGAAGCAGTGGCTCAGCCGCCGCCGCGCCCCGGCCGATGAGCGCATGGTACTCATCCGGCTGCTGCCGGCCGGGCGTGCCCTGCAGGCCCGGGCCTGCCACCTTCCCACGCAGCTACTGGAAAAGCTGGCCCTTACTCCTGCCGAATTCGACGCGCTTCGACACCAGTTGCAACATATTCTGACCCAGCTGACCTGATTAAGGCAGCTTTTTTTACCTCAACCACTTTTTTTTTAACCCTGATGAAAATCGAAAAAATCTTCACCGCCCAAGCCCTGGCCAAAGGTGGCCGCGACGGTGCTATCACCACCGCCAACAACGCGCTGAGCCTCACCCTGAGCACCCCCAAAGAGATGGGCGGCCCCGGCAAAGCTGGCGCCACCAACCCCGAGCAGCTTTTCGCCGCTGGCTACGCGGCCTGTTTCGAAGGCGCCCTGGGCGTGGCCGCACGCCAGGCCGGCGTGAAGCTGGACAATGTGACTGTGGAAGCCCTCATCGGCTTCGGGCAGGCAATAGATGGCGGCTACGGCATTTCGGCCGACCTGCACGTGAACCTGCCCGGCATCCCCCAGCCGCAAGCCGAGGAACTGGTAGCGGCGGCCCACGGCATCTGCCCGTATTCGCGGGCTACCAAAGGCAACATTGAGGTGAGCCTCACGACGACGACCAACGCTTAACTACCGCTGCCAACAGGTAGTTGGGCTCCCCAATTTTTTAAACTAAACCTACGATACCGATGAAGATTTTAATGGTGCTGACTTCGCACGACCAGCTGGGCGATACCGGCGAGAAAACCGGCTTCTGGCTGGAGGAATTTGCCGCGCCATACTACGTATTTCAGGACGCGGGCGCGGACCTTACGCTGGCTTCGCCCAAAGGTGGCCAGCCGCCCCTCGACCCGAAAAGCGACGCCCCCGACGCTCAAACCGACGCCACCAAGCGCTTTAAGCAGGACCCGGCCGCCCAGCAGGCCCTGGCCACAACCGTGCAGCTGAGCACGGTGAGTGCCGCCGACTATGACGCTGTGTTTTACCCCGGCGGCCACGGCCCACTCTGGGATTTGGCCGAGGACAAGCAGTCCATCGCGCTGATTGAAACCATGTACGCCGCCGGCAAGCCTGTGGCGGCCGTATGCCACGCGCCCGCCGTGCTACGCCACCCCAAAGCCGCCGACGGCACGCCGCTGGTGCAGGGCAAGGCCGTGACTGGCTTCACCAACACCGAGGAAGAAGCGGTGCAGCTGACCAACATAGTGCCTTTTTTGGTGGAAGACATGCTGAAAAGCAACGGTGGCGAGTACTCGAAAGGCGCCGACTGGGCGCCCTACGTGGTAACGGCTGGCCACCTCATTACCGGCCAGAACCCGGCCTCCTCCGAGCCTGCCGCCCATGAGCTGCTGAAGCAGCTGGCGAAGTAAGCAGCCATACGCAGCGGTAAGTACTTGGTTTGCGTTTGCTGGCTGCCCCGGTCACTCCATTAATCAGGAGGGGCCGGGGCAGTTTTTTGCTTGTGGGCTTCCGAAGAGCTGGCCGCGGGATTACCTACTCGCTATTCGGTGGCTGCTTCTGCTTTGCCATCGGATTCTTCGGTTATCTCGGCGGCTATTTTACGGCCGTGGCGGCGGTCCAGCCAGTTCATGACGGGGGTGGCCAGTGCGCCGTGCATCACGATGGAAACGAGCATAGTGAAGCCCAGCACGGCCCACAGCAGACGGGCCTGGGGAAAATTGGCGCGCTCCAGCGCGAAAGCAATGTAGAAGATAGAGCCGATGCCCCGGATACCGAAAAAGGAGATAATCACCCGCTCGGCCAGGGTAACGCGCTTGGAACCGGCCAGGGTGAGCATGCCGCCCAAGGGCCGCAGCACCAACAGCAGCAGCAGGCCCACGGCCGCAGCCTGCCAGGTGAGCGGCGCCAGCAAGCCCCCCGCAATGGCGCCGCCAAAGAGAATCAGAATCACCACAATCAGCAAGCGCTCCATCTGGTCGGTAAAGGCGTGCATCTGCTTGTGGTATTCGTGCTTGCTCTCGCGGCCGCGCAGCGTGATGGCGGCCACAAACACGGCCAGAAAACCGTAGCCGTGCACCAGCTCCGTTACGCCGTAGCTGACGAGCGTTACGGCCAGCGCCACAAAGCCGTAGGCACTAGTTTTGACGCTGATGCGCTTGGGCAGGCTGAAAATCAGGAAAGCCAGCAGCCGGCCCGATAGCCAGCCCAGCACCACACCCGCCGCCACGCGGTAAAGCACGTCCATCCAGAGCCAGTGCAGCAGCCGGTCGGTTACCGGAATGGCATCGGGGAGCAGGGCCAGGGCCAGCCACACGAAGGGAAACGCCAGGCCATCATTCAGGCCGGCCTCGCAGGTGAGGGCGAAGCGCACGTTGTCTTCGCGGCCCTCGCCGGGGTCGCCCACCTGCACGTCGCCGGCCAGCACGGGGTCGGTAGGGGCCAGCGCCGCCGCCAGCAGCACCGCCGAGGGCAGGGCCAGGCCCAGCAGCCCCCAGCCAGCCAGCGTGAGGCCGGCAATGGTGAGGACCATGAGAATGAGCACCAGTTTGAGCGGGGTGCGCCACCGCAGCAGCGAAAACTTCCGGTCAATTTTCAGCCCGGTGCCGGTGAGGGCCACGATAACGCAAAGCTCGGACAGGTGGGTGGTGAGGGCCGGATATTCGAAAGGGTCGGCGGAGGGCAGCTCGATGGGCAGCGAAAACACGCCCAGCCCCAGCAAAATGTAGAGAACGGGGTACGAAAGCGGGTACTTTTCGAGCAGGGAAGGTAGCCAGGCCACGCCCATGATGGCCACGCCGAGCAAAACCAGTGCAACGTTGTAGAACGACATAGAAAACTGATAATTGAGCTGCAAGCTTTAAGCTGCAAGCCATAAAATAGTTAACGGCTTGCAGCTTAATGTAAGGGGCGGCGCTTGACAAGGCCGCCCTTGGTTTCGCGCACGCTGTGCATGACCACAAATGCCTGAGGGTCAATTTGGTCGATTTCTTCCTTGAGGCGCGTGACTTCCAGGCGGGTAGTTACCGTAAAAATAATATCGATGGTTTCGCGCTTCTGGCCGTGCGAGCCGTAGCCGCGGCGCCCGGCGTAGATGGTAGCGCCGCGCCCCAGCTTTTCGGTGAGCATGGTACGGATGGCTTCGCTGTGGGCCGAGATGATGGTGACGCCGGTGTATTCCTCAATGCCTTCGATGATGAAATCAATCGTTTTGGCGGCCGAGAGGTAAGCCAGAATGGAGTACAAGGCGGTTTCGACCGAAAGTAAGAGGGCCGCCGCACCAAAAATCACGAGGTTAATAAGCAGAATTACGTCGCCGACGGAAAGGGACGTTTTTTTGCTCAAGTACAGGGCCAGCACTTCGGTGCCGTCGAGCACGGCCCCGCCGCGCACGGTGAGCCCGATGCCCGCACCCAGGAAAAACCCGCCAAACACGGCAATCAGCAGCTTGTCGTGGGTGAGGGTAGGAAAGGAGATGAAGAGCAGCACCACGGCCAGCCCCACGATGGCGGCCAGCGTTTTGAGAGCAAACGTGCGGCCCAGCTGGTAGTAGCCCATCACAATAAAGGGCAGGTTGAGCAGCACAATCAGCACCGAGACCGAAACCCCGGAAAGCTGGTTGCCCAGCAGCGAAATACCGGTTACGCCCCCGTCGATGAAGCCGTTGGGCAGCAAGAATCCTTTCAGGCCCAGGGCGGCCGATAGCACGCCCATGGTTATGAAAATGACCGGTATAAGGTAGCGGCGCAGCCGGCGGCTGTCCGACGGCCCACCCGGCAACGGCGCGGCACGCGGGGCGGGCTGAGGCGCAGGCATGTTTGCTTGGAGAGAATTTTCCATGAGTTGAAGGGCAGTGGTTAGGAAGCAGCTTTTTTGCTACCTGCTCTTACGCACGACCCGGTTTGAGGTGGCAGCCGGGTGGCGCGGACTGCAAAGGTCGCGCTATTCCCCGCCAAGCGGCTGCGGCCGGCAATACCCCGCAGGGTCGTCCGGAACGCGGGAGCGGCGTTGGGTCGCTGATGCGGAAAGAGGCAGCTTGAGGCCCACCCCAACTATTCGCTACTTTTGACCGGCACAGAGACGACTATTATCTGGTGAAGCTCTTTCTTCTTTTCTGCTGCGGCTGGCTGCCTGGTGCGACGCCTTTGCTCAAACCAGTGCAACCGACAGCCTGCTCGCGGCCCTGAACCAGGCGCTGGCGCACAAAAAAGACTACGACGGGCAACGCCTGAACCGCATTGCCGTGCTCACGGCGGATTTTGCGTCGTCGGAAGTACCCAACAACACGAAGTTAGTTTGACCTGGGACTGCGCATCTACGACGAATACAAGGCGTTCAAGTACGATTCGGCCTTCGTGTACTGCCAGAAGATTACGCGCCTGGCCGAGCAGCTGAAAGACCCGGAGAAAATAGAAGTTGCCAAGCTGAAGCTGGCTTTCGTGCTGCTTTCGTCGGGCTTGTTCAAGGAAACGTTTGCTGCGCTGGATAGCATCGACCCGCGCCGGCTGACCCAGGATGATAAGCAGCGCTTTTACTTTTTTAAATTCTTGACTTTCAGTGACTTCGGAGATTTCAACCAGGACCAGACCTACCGGCCGGCGTACGACACCAAAGCCCTAGCCTTTGCCGATACGGCCCTGCAATCCAGCCGGCCCGGCTCCTACGAGTACTTGTCGGTGCAGGAATTCCGGGCTCAGAAGACCAACAACCTGCCCGCCGGCGCCGCCGTCTACCGCCAGATACGCCGCCTGCCCGAAGACCAGCTGCTGACCACGGAGCTGCGCATCTTCGCCCTCATCCGCCTGGGCATCGCCGACAGCGAGCAAATCAGCCGGATGCTGGGCTACTCCATCAACACGATTTACACCTACAAAACCAGCGTGAAGAACCGCGCCTTCCTTCGCAACGAGGAGTTCGAGGCGCGCATTCAGGCCATCTAGGCCGGGTAGAAACCGGTGGAAAGAACGCGCTGGGTTTGCCTGGACCCACTGTGTGGGAAGCAGTATTATAGCGGGGCTTCGGCTTTTTTTTTAATTCAGCGCATCCGGCAGCACCATATTAGCTTTATACTTTAGGTCGAATTTTTCATGATTAAAAAATCTATTAATGAAACGATTAACGGATAATTAAGTCAATATTTTTCATACTCGGGCTTGACACATTTCACACGGCCAAGCATGCGGCTAGCTTTGTTCAGGAGCACGGCCACCACCGCTTAAACCACCGGTCCGGACAGTTGGCCCGCACCCTCTTGGCCCGCGCCAGAACGACCATTTGCCCTTTATCAAACGATGAGAGATTCGCTGTTGCTATTCCTGCTGCTGCTTGTGGCCGGATACCGCGCCCAGGCGCAGGCCGCCGGGCCACTTACCGCCCGCCTGGACCAGGTGCGCCTGACGTTTGCCCTGGGAACGGATGGGCGGCCCACTTACGCCGTGGCCCTAGGCACGAAGCCGGTGATTATGCCCTCGCATTTGGGCCTTTCCTTTGCCGATGGGCAGGGGTTTGAGGGGCCGCTGGTGGTGACGGGCAGCGAAACCAAAGATGTGGACGAAACCTGGGAACCGGTGTGGGGCGAGGTCAAAACCATTCGCAACCGCTACCAGCAGCTGCGGGTTCACCTGCGCCAGCCGGCGGCGCCCGGCCGCTTGCTCGACGTGGTATTCCGCGTGTTCGCCGATGGCGTGGGCTTCCGCTACGAGTTTCCGGCGCAGCCCAACCTGGCCTATTTCACGGTGCAGGACGAGCACACCGCGTTTAACCTGCCCGGCAACCACAAGGCGTTCTGGATTCCGGGCGACTACGATTCCAACGAATACACCTACACCACCAGCCGCCTGAGCGAGGTGAACACCACACCCATCGAAGCAATTCAGCAAAAGGCGGCGCCCCACCGGGTGCAAACCCCACTCATGCTCAAGTCCGACGACGGGCTGTACGTCAACATTCACGAAGCCGCGCTGGTGAACTACCCGGCCATGTTCCTGAACGTGGACCCGCAAACCTTCGGCCTCAACAGCCAGCTCGTGCCCGATGCCACAGGCGCCAAAGCCTACCTGCAGGCCCCGGAGCACACGCCCTGGCGCACCGTGGTGGTAGCCGACAACGCGCCCGCCCTGCTCACCAGCAAGCTGATTCTGAACCTGAACGAGCCCAACAAGCTAACCGAAACGAGTTGGATTCAGCCCCAGAAATTTGTGGGCGTGTGGTGGGAAATGCACGTGAACCGCGCCACCTGGAACTACGCCGACGTGTCGAACATCAAGCTGGCCGACACCGACTGGAAGGCCCTGAAGCCCAACGGCCGCCACGGGGCCAACACCGCCAACGTAAAGCGCTACATCGACTTTGCCGCGCAGCACCGCATTCAGGGCGTGCTGGTGGAGGGTTGGAACGTGGGCTGGGAAGACTGGGCCAATAACTGGAAGGAGGAAGTATTTGATTTCGTGACGCCGTATCCGGATTTCGACGTGAGCGAGCTGCAGCGCTATGCCGCCGGCAAGGGCGTCAAGCTCATCATGCACCACGAAACCAGCAGCTCCGTCACCAACTACGAGCGCCGCCAGCCCACCGCCTACCAGTTCATGAAACAATATGGCTACGACGCCGTGAAAACCGGCTACGTGGGCCGCATCATTCCGCGCGGCGAGCACCACGACGGGCAGTGGATGGTGAACCACTACAACCGCACCGCCCAGCTCACGGCCGACCATAAAATAATGGTGGACATGCACGAGGCCGTGCGCCCCACCGGCCTGCACCGCACCTACCCCAACTGGCTGGCCAGCGAAGCCGCCCGCGGCAACGAGTTCAACGCCTGGAGCAGCGGCAACCCGCCCGAGCACGAAACCATCCTGCCTTTCACCCGCCTCATGGGCGGCCCGATGGACTACACGCCCGGCATCTTCCAAATCAAGCTCGATGACTGGAACCCGGCCCGCAACCAGGGCAAGCAGGTGCACACCACCCTGGCCAAGCAGCTGGCCCTGTACGTGACCATGTACTCGCCCCTACAAATGGCCGCCGACCTGCCCGAAGCCTACGAAAAACACCTCGACGCCTTCCGCTTCATCGAAGACGTGGCCGTGGACTGGGACGACACCCGCGTGCTGGCCGCCGAGCCGGGCGACTACCTCACCACCGTGCGCAAGGCCAAGGGCAAGGACGAGTGGTACCTGGGCAGCATCACCGACGAAAACGCCCGCACGCAACCCATCGAGCTGAATTTCCTGACGCCCGGCCAGCGCTACAAAGCCACCATCTATGCCGACGCCCCAGACGCCGACTGGCAGAAAAACCCCATGGCCTACCGCATCAGCCGGCAGGTGGTCACCAGCAAGTCGGCCCTCACGCTGCAGCTGGCGCCCGGCGGCGGCGCGGCGGCCAGCTTCAAGCTGCTGAAAAAGTAGGGCCAGAGGCTTTCCCAGTTTTGCCCCGTTGCCGAACCAAAAAACGAGTCCCAAAGCCACCCGTCATGCTGAGCGGAGCGCCGTCGAAGCATCTCTACCTCTTCGTTGTAAAAGCATTGATTGCTTGCGCGGTAGAGATGTTTCGGCTGCGCTCAGCACGACATTTTCACTTACTTCAGAATAACACTAATAATATTCATTCCCCTTTTCTAATGTCCTTCCACCGTATTTTACTCAACAATAGCTTAGCCCTGCTCCTCACCGGCAGCCTGCTCACGGGCTGCAAAGCTGATGTTCAGAAGCCGCCGCCCGTCGTGGTGACCCCACCGACCACCAACGTGAACCCGCCCCAGTACGGCACGCCCTTCGCCGGGGTGCCCGGCCGTGCCGATGCCGTGATGTACCAGGTAAACATGCGGGCCTTCAGTCAGACTGGCAACTTTGCCGGCGTCACGGCCCGGCTCGATTCCATTAAGGACTTGGGCGTGAACGTACTATACCTCATGCCTGTTTTCCCGGTGGGCCAGCTGCGCGGGGTGAACTCACCCTATGCCGTGCGCGATTACCGGGCCGTAAACCCCGAATTCGGCAACTTGGACGACCTGCGCACGCTGGTAGACGCCGCTCACGCCCGCGGCCTGACCGTGATGCTGGACTGGGTGGCCAATCACACCGCCTGGGACCACCCCTGGATTACGCAGCACCCCGACTGGTACCAGAAAAACGCGGCCGGCACCATCGTTTCACCCTCCAATAACGGCACGACTTACAACGACGTGGCCCAGTTGAATTTCGATAGCCGGCCCATGCGCCTGGAGATGATTTCGGCCCTGAAATCCTGGGTGTACACGGCTAATGTGGACGGTTTCCGATTTGATTACGCCGACTTTCAGCCCAGCGATTTCTGGAAGCAAGCTACCGACACATTGCGCAGCGTCAAAACCCACAAGCTGCTACTGCTGGCCGAAGGTACCCGCGCCGTCAATTTTTCGTCGGGCTTCGACTACAACTTCGGCTTTAATTTTTACGGCGGCATCTATAACGTGTACCGCAACGGGGCGCCAGCCACTACCTTCGATGCCCTCAACAACAGCGAATACGCGGGCGCCACGGGCACGCAACAGGTGGTGCGCTACACCACCAACCACGACGTAAACGGCTCGGACGGCACGCCGCCCGCCTTGTTTGGCGGCAAGGCGGGCGCTATGTCGGCCTTCGTCATCACTGCTTTGTACAAAGGCGTGCCCATGGTTTACAACGGCCAGGAAGCCGGCATGACCACGGCCATTCCCTTCCCCTTCACCTCCGTGAAAGTGCAGTGGGGTGCCAACCCCGACGTGAAGCGCGCTTACCAGCAGTTGCTGGCGGCTCGCGCGGCCAGCCCTGCCCTGCGCCGGGGCACGCCCACACCCTACAGCACGGCCAGCGTGTGCGCCTTCACCAAAACCGCCGGCGCCGAGCAAGCCCTCGTGCTGGTGAATGTGCGCGGCGCGGCCACCACCTACACCCTGCCCGCCAACCTGGCCAACTCCGCCTGGACCAACGCTCTGCAAGGCGGTGCCGTGGCGCTCGGCACCGAGGTTGTGCTGCCCGCCTACGGGTATCTGGTGCTGAAGAAGTAAGCCGGCACTAACGCCTAGTGGTATGGCTGTCGTCACGTTCCCAAAGCAACGCACTCAAGTACTTTGGTCAACCGGCAATACTCAAAAATAAAACAGCCACTCCGAAAAGGGGTGGCTGTTTTGTTTTTGAGCGAGAAACGAGGCTCGAACTCGCGACCCTCAGCTTGGGAAGCTACACTTTGGGGGTTATCGATAATTACTAATATGCCCTAGCAGTAGAAAAAACTGCGTTTACAGCGTCCCTAGCCTATTACGGCTTATTGTCATTACCCCCCTTTCTATTACATTTGTTTAAACCAGCGTTTAAACCAGCGTTGGAATAAGCAGCTATGGCAACGACGGAACACAAGGAAGGCAAGGCTACGGTCAAGGTTGTGTACTACACCTATAAGACGCTGGCCGATGGGTCGCACCCGTTCATGGTGCGTATTACCAAAGACCGCAAGCTGAAGTATATCGCCACCGGCCAGAGCTTGCACCCGAAGTATTGGAACCCGCTCAAAAAGGAAGTACGCAAAAGCTACCCTGACAAAGCCCGCGAAAAGCTGCTGACGAAACTGGCCGAATGGCAAGCCAAGTATAGCGGGGCCGCTGATACGCTGGCTGAGGCAGACGAGCAACACGACGCGCCGGCCGTAGCCGCCAAGGCCATAGAAGGCCGCAAGGCAGCACGGCGCATAAAGCTGCTAGCATACTGCGACGAACTGAGCGCGGGCTATATCAAAACCGGGCAAGCCGGCAATGCCACCGTGTACCGCGACCTGCGCAACCAGTTAGCAAAGTTCGTCGCGGCTGAGGCCAATGCGACTGCGCCGCCTACCGGCCGGGGCCAAGCCAACGCCTGGGCTGAATGGGTAGGCCGCTACGACGTGCCCCTTGACCGGGTAAACGTGGCGTTCTGCCACGAATGGGAGCAAACCCTACGCGCTACGGGCATCAAGGAAATAACCTTGTCGCTGCGGTTTCGCACGTTGCGGGCCGTGCTCAATCAAGCCATTGCGGCCGGGTTGGTGAAGCCCACGGCCTACCCGTTCGCCCGCACCGTAGCCGAAAAGCACAAGCTGCAAGTCGGCAAGTTTGACGTGAGCACGGGCAAGCGGGCCATTAGCCGAGACGAGCTGCGCAACTTGGAAGCCTTGCCCACGGCCACCGACCGGCAACGACTGGCGAAAGACGTATTTCTATTCTCGTTCTATGGGGGCGGTATCAATTTCGTGGATTTGGCCCAACTGCGTTGGCGCGACCTGAGCGGGGCCGCCGTGGGCACCGGTCACCCCGACCGTCTGCACTACGTGCGCCAAAAGACGGGCGGCAAGTTCTCACTGCGACTGCTGGCACCCGCCGCCGCTATTGTGGCCGCTTACCGACCCTTCACCTTTGCCTCGACCGATAGCTACGTGTTTCCAGTGCTGGATTCTACCAAGCACGTCAACCCCGCTCAAGTGAGCAACCGGCTGCACAAGGTGCTGGGGCAAGTTAACAGCGACTTAAAGACGCTGGGGCAACTCGCCGGCATTGCCACGCCCCTCACGACCTACGTGGCCCGTCACACCTTCGCCACCACGCTACGCATGAGCGGGACGGGTACGGCGGTTATTTCGCAGGCAATGGGCCACAAGTCGGAAGCAGTTACGACTGTTTATCTGGATTCTTTCGCTTCTGATATTGTAGACTCCGCTTTCGAGCAACTACTCTAAAACATTCTGATAGCTAGC
>JAYSZD010000452.1:0-4040 GCA_043738185.1 Hymenobacter sp.
CAGGAAATAGGTGACGGCAATGCTCAGCAGCAGTGGAATTTCCCACAGCCCCATGGTTTCGACCAGCCCCAGGGAAAGCGTTATCAGGAAGAGGTAGATAAACAAGTAGACCAGCAGGCGGTAGCTCGACGGAAAAACGGTGCCTTTAATACGCTCGCCCTGCCCCATGGCTTCGCAGAGCCGCACCAGCGTTGAGTCGAGCTGCACCTGTTGAAAGGCGTTGATACTTTTGGCCTGGAACCAGTTTTTAATTTGAAGGGAATGCAGGGTGAGCAGCGCCAGGGGCTTGTTGGTGTGCTGCCGCATGTAGTCCAACTCGTGCTTCGGCAAAAAATTGGCCGCGTTGGCCAGCGGGTCCTGCCCGCGCAGGGCCTGGCCGAGGCTATGGCACCACGCTATTTGCCGGTAAGCCAGGGTTTTGAGGCGGACATCCTCGCCCGTGGGCAGCAGCTCGTTGGCTTCGAGAAAGCTATTGGCCTGCACCACGAGCGTGCGCGATTCATTGACGATGGACCCCCACACCTTACGTGCCTCCCACCATCGGTCATACGACTGGCCGATTTTGAAGGCCAGCAGCAACGAAATGGACCCGCCCAACAGCGCCGGAAGCGGCAACGGAATGAGCGGCAGCCAGTCCGAATAAAAATACTTGAGGAGTTGAAAAACAATAGAAATAAGAAACACCCGCAAGGCATCGGGTAAAATATCCTTAACGATGTAGCGAAAGGGAAGCTTGGTATCGAGGAGCATAAGAAGTAGCAGACCAGATAATTTGTGAATTGAAAGAATGTAGTACGGCATCCGCGGCAGTTTAGCCCGCATAATGATGGCGCTGGTCCCGTTTTTTTTGATACCCCAGGCAACCTTCCCGGCTACTTTTGCATCTGCCGCGATACTTCACCATCCCTGCTGCCCCGTGCCGACCCTTACCGTGATGACCGAAGCCGACCTCATCGCCGCCTGTGTGCGGGGCGAGCACCGGGCCCAGCGCCAGCTCTACGACCGGCTGGCCGGGCTGATGCTCACCGTGTGCCGCCGCTACCTCAAGCGCCGCGAAGACGCCGAAGAAGCCCTGCTCCTGGGCTTTGCCAAAATGTTCCGGGCCCTGCCCACCTACCGCTTTGAGGGCAGCTTTGAGGGCTGGGTGCGGCGCATTATGGTGAACGAGGCCCTCATGCAGCTGCGCCACCGCGAGATGATGACCGTGTCGTTCGAGGATTTTCCGCAGCCCGAAAACCTGGCCGTGACGCCGGCCACCGCCGACATCCAGCTCCAGGCCGAAGACCTGATGGGCCTGCTCGCCGGGCTGCCTGCCGGCTACCGCACCGTGTTCAACCTCTACGCCCTGGAAGGCTACGGCCACCAGGAAATAGCCGAGCTGCTGGGTATCAGTGAAGGCACCAGCAAATCCCAGCTCAGCAAGGCACGCGCGATGCTGCAGCGCCGGGTTCATTTTTCTACCATTATCAGCAATTAAGTGGTTAACGGTTAGTGGTTAACGGTTAATTATTGAAGCCCCTAACCGTTAACCACTACCCACTAACCGTTAACACAGATACCATGCCTCCTGAAAATATAGACGACTTATTCCGCGACAAGCTGGATGGCCACGCTACCCCGCCTGCCGATGCGCTGTGGGCCCGCCTGCAGGCTGGGGCGGCGGCCGACGCCCCCGCGGAGCGGCTCGACGAGCTGTTTCGGCAGGGCCTGAACGCCCATGCTACCCCGCCCGGCCGCGCGCTCTGGGAGCGCCTCGAAGACGAGCACCTGCGCCCCACCAAGCGGCGGGCGGCGGCCTGGTGGCCCATGGCTATTGCGGCGGCCCTGGCGCTGCTGCTGGTGGCTGGCGGCGCGGGCCTGTGGCTGGGCACTCCTTTCGGCCGCACCCAAAACAACACCGTGGCCACGGGTACCAACCCAACGCCGACGCGCACCAGCCAGCAGCCGGTGGCGCGGCCAAGTGGCCCAGCAACCGCTACGGTCACTCCTTCTGCCCCAGCGCCCCAGGAAGTGGCCATTAACACCCCCACCCCCGCCCAAACGAATATTTCGGCTTCAATTCAAGAAAATGTAACGCCCCAGGCAACCCGCCCCGAGGCCCTCGCATCTACCGCACCAAAGGCCCGAATGTCGGCCGCCGGGCAGTCGCCCCGCTACGTGCAAGGAACCAACCGGCAGCCGGACGCGGCCACCCAGACAGCTCCCCTCGTGGCCCGCGCAGCTACCCGCCCCTCGGCCCCAACCCAGCCTACCGTGCCTGACGAGACGCGGCCCACCCCGGAAACGGTGGTTGCTAATTTACCCAAATCGGTGCCGGCAGCGGAAATCGTCCCAGCCGGCGCAGCACCCGCCACCAGCTTGGCCAGCGCCGGCGAGCTGATAATGGTAGATGTCCGCAACGGCGGCGAGCCGGTGGCTCGTCCCGGCAAAATGGCCAGTTCGGCCATTGCGGCCGCCAAGGAGCCACGGCGGTTGGGCGGCCGGCTGCTGCAACAGGCCCACAACCTGGTGCGGGGCGAGCGGGTGAGCCTGGCCGAGGCCGCCGGACTCCCTCAGAATGTGACGTTGCAGGCCACTATCGGCGGCCGCACCATCACCAAATCCATTCAACTCTAACTTTTACTCCCAGGAAATCATGCAACGCGCCTTTCTCCCCTTTTCTCTGCTTTTGATGCTCCTGTTTGGCGGGCTGAACGTGGCCTCGGCTACCAGCCTGCCCACCAGCGCCCCTGTTGCAAAAGATACCATTGTGATTCGGCTACCCAACCAGGCCACCATCACGCTGGTGGTGCGCGACGCGGCCCAGCTGCGCCAGATGAAGAACTACCAGCTCGACTCGCTCACGTCCCGGCTGGCCGGCTACATCACCCAGGCCGAAACGGCGGCCAAAAACGCTACCTCTGACCAGGTAACCGTGCAGTTTTACCCCGACAAGGACCAGCCCGGCCAGAACCTGCCCGAGCAAATCCGCATCACGACCCGCAAAAAAACTACTACCAGCAGCACCAGCAACGGTGTAGTGGTGCTGCTGAATAAAAAATTCGGGCTGGACATCACCACCGACGACAATGGCAACACGTCGGTAAAAAGCACCAAATCCAAAGCCCGGAAAATTGCCGAACGCGACTCCATTCGCCTGCACAACATCGAGAAAGACCGCACCTCCAGCAACTTCATCTTCGACCTGGGCCTGAATGCGTTGGTGAACCAGGGAAACGGCGGAGCAACCGGCTCCAATGCGTCGGTGGACCTGCGCACGGGCGGCTCGCGCTACGTCAACATCGGGTTTGACTACGAAACTCGCCTCGGCGGCAAACGCAGCCCCATGAGCCTGAGAGTCGGCCCGGAGTTCGCCTTCAACAACTTCATGCTCAATGGCAACAACAAGTGGGTGAATGCCGACGGCCGCACGAGCGTGGTGCAGGAAACCGACGGCCGGGAGTTTCAAAAATCCAAGCTCACCACCTCTTCCATCAACGTGCCCCTGATGCTGCAACTCAAGCTGCGCGACTCGCACCACCTGCCCACGTTCCACATTGCAGCGGGCGGATTCGTAGGCTACCGCCTCGGCGCGCACACCAAATTGAAGTACATCGAAGACGGTAACGCCGACAAGGAAAAAGAAGCCGGCAGCTACAACCTGGAAAACTTCCTGTACGGCGCCCAAGGCACTATTGGCTACGGCAGCCTGGAGTTCTTCGGCAAGTACAACATGAACGACTTGTTCAAAAACAACGCCGGCCCCAAGGCCCAGGTGGTCAGCTTCGGAATCCGTTTCTTCGGCAACTGATTTTGCCGGGGCCGCCCTTTCCCTACCTGCCGCACTATTCGCAAAACGCCCCGCATCTGCTCAGATTCGGGGCGTTTTGCATCAGCCCAGGCGTACACCTCACCCCCTGGCCCCAGAGTTAATAAGTTCTGGCTCGCCAAGGGATGGGGTCCACGCCTGGGCTGCGTAACATCAGTTACTAAGTCTGATTTTTTTATGGTCTGTCATCCTTAAAATTTTTACTGATTCCGAAAGAAGTTATCCAGCAGAA
>JAYSZD010000453.1:0-1665 GCA_043738185.1 Hymenobacter sp.
TAGTTTTTAGCCCTAAAAACTAGCTTTAGTCCCCCTTCCCCCGGAGGGGAAGGGGCTAGGGGATGGGGTCTCCGGCCGGCTGAAGCCAGAACGTATCAACCGTTGCTGGCGCGCGTCTGCGACGCGTGCCGACTGGCTTCGAGCCTGCGGCTCGCCCACGGAAAACAAAAACGGGCACCCACGGAAAACAAAAACGGGCACCCACGCAAGCGGGTGCCCGTTTTCTATGCCGGCTGTTGAGGCCTACGCGGCTTTTGCTTCGGTGGGCTCTTTGGGGGCTTGGGCGCGGCGGACTTGCTGCAAAATCTTGCGCAGCGTGTAGTCCTGGGCTTTGGTTTTGTTGTCGGTTTGGTAGAGGCTTTTGCCGTCTTCGAGCAGGAGCTTGAGGGGGGCGTAGAGGGCGCGGAACAGCTGGGCATTGGCGGCGGTGAGCAGGCGCTGGTCGCTGAGGGTGCTGCCCTGGTCGGTGCTGTCGGCCACCAGGTTGTCGTAGAGGGCTTGGAGCTGGGCGTTTTCGGCGGGTTGCTGGCCTTTGGCGAGCAGGGCGGCCTGGTTGGCAGCGATGTTCTGGAGCAGCGTGTGGAGGGAGTCGGCCAGGCCCTCGTGCTCGTTGTCGTTGCGGTCGCGGCGCACGGCTTCGAGGCCGAACTTCTTGGCGGGCACGGTGAGGTTTTCGGCGCGGCGCACGCGGGCGTCGAGGCGGTTGAGGAGTTGCGGCAGGCTTTCGAGCAGCCCGGCAATGCGCTCCGTCACCAGTTGCCGCTCGGCAATGGCCACGCTGCTGCGCTGCACGCCTTCGACGGCGGCCATGGCGGCGTCCAGACTGCTCAGAAACGCGGGTGTGTAGTCCTCGGGCAGCAGGTCCTGGAAATCGGCCTGGTCGCGCACGTAGCTGGCGCGGAGCAGGCGCGCCACGGGCAGCAGCTCGCTGATGCGGAAGGTGAAGGGTAGACGAAGGTTAGCCATGGGGAAGATTGAAAACTAGGTGAAATTGAATAGTGTAATAGTAGGCATTTTTTCGGTTTCGGCGGAAAGTCCGGCCGGCCCGGCGGAAACCCGCACCGGGCCAGCGGAAACCCGCGCCGGCCCGGCGGAAGGACGCGCCGGGGCAACGGAAACGCACACCGGCCCGGCGGAAGGACGCGCCGAGGTAACGGAAACGCACACTGGGCCAGCGGAAAGCTGCGCCGGGACAACGGAAAGCCGCACCGGGATAGCGGAAACCCGCGCCGGGCCAGCGGAAGGCTGCGCCGGGACAGCGGAAACTCGCGCCGGGACAACGGAAAGGCATGCCGGAGCCCTTGTCCGGGCCGGGCGGGCGGTTATCTTTAAGGTGGTGGCCTCGACGGCTGCTGCCCGCCCCATGCCCACGCCTTCGCACGACGAAATCAAGCAGGACCTGCTCACCAACCCGCGCTACACGGCGCTTTTTGCGCCCTACCATCCGTTGGCGGTAGCCCGGTTTGCCGACTACTACGCCTTGGAAAAGTTTCAGTGGCAGTACAAGGGCGCGCACGCCGAAGTGGACCAGACCTACGCCCTGAGCCGGCTCAGCGACGCAGCCTACGTGCGCTTGTGGGACATTCAGCGTAAAAAACTCTTCGATTTGCAGTGCCGCTGGCGGGCCGGCGAGGTGGTGGTGCCGGGGCTGGACTGCACTTTCGA
>JAYSZD010000454.1:0-4037 GCA_043738185.1 Hymenobacter sp.
CAGAACGGCACTCGTTCGACGAAAGACCAAGCGTGATAAGGTCCTTCGCAGGCTCAGGATGACAAACGCTTAGAAAAATCGACTTTCTAAACAGCTTCAATGACAAGCGAACAGCAAGCAGTAAATCATTTTTGATTTATTTGACATCAAACTGACAAAGCGGACGTGATAAGGTCCTTCGCTGTGCTCAGGATGACAAACGGCAAAAAATGCTCACCATCCTCCAAAAAGAATTCAACGCCTTCCTTAACTCCCCTGTGGCCTACGTGGTGCTGGGGGTTTTCCTGATTGCGACGGGCCTGTTCGTCTGGGTTTTTCCTGATAGCAGCGTGCTCGATTACGGCTACGCCGACCTGCAGACGCTGTTCAATCTAGCTCCGTGGATTTTCCTGTTCCTGATTCCGGCCCTCACCATGCGCACGTTTGCCGAGGAGAAAAAGGCCGGCACCATCGAGCTGCTGCTAACCCGACCGCTCACCGACGGGCAGATTATCGGCGGCAAGTATCTGGCCTGCCTGCTGCTGGCGCTACTGGCGCTCGTGCCCACGCTGCTCTACTATTACTCCGTGTATAAGCTGGGCAGCCCCGAGGGCAACATCGACTCGGCCGCGACGGTGGGCTCCTACCTGGGGCTGGCGCTGCTGGCGGCCGTGTTCGCGGCCATTGGCATTCTCGCCTCGGCGCTCACGCGCGACCAGATTATTGCCTTTCTGGTGGCCGTGGTGGGCTGCTTTCTCGTGTATTCGGGGTTCGATTCGCTGGCGTCGGTGCTGGAAGGCAGCGCCGCGTATTACGTGAGCCAGCTCGGTATTGCGGCGCACTACCGCGACCTGAGCAAGGGCCTGGTGGACTCGCGGGACCTGGTTTATTTCTTTAGCGTGGTGGCCGTGGCGCTGCTGGCCACGCGTCTGGCCTTGCGGAGTCGGAACTGGTAGTTTCTTAGCTGTTAGCCATTAGCTGTTAGCTCTCGGCATTAAGTTTTAAAGTCGTCTTGTGGAAAATACTCCTAATGAGCTAGCCGCTAATAGCTCACAGCCAGCCGCTAAAAAACGTGACCTGCTCTCGTTTGCCGCTATCGTGGGCGTGCTGCTGCTGTTCAATTTCGTGGGGCAGCGCTTCTTTTTCCGGCTCGATTTGACCGAGGAAAAGCGCTACACCATGTCCGACGCCACCAAAACGCTGCTGCGCGACCTCAAACAGCCGGTTACCGTCACTGTCTACCTCACCGGCGACTTCCCGCCCGCTTTCCGCCGGCTGGAGCAGGGCGTGCGTGAAACCCTGACCGAGTTCCAGGTCTACGGTGGGGCTAATCTGAACTACATTTTCATCGACCCCAGCGCCGGCAGCACCGAGGCCGCCCGCAACGCATTCTACACCACGCTCTTCAAAAAAGGCCTGAAACCCACCAACCTCGGCGCGACCGAAAACGGGAAGCGCGTGGAGAAAATCATCTTTCCTTACGCCGTGGTCAGCGTGGGCGGCAAGGATAAGTCGGTGCTGCTGCTACGCGGCAACCAGGCCGCCCCGGCCGATGTGCGCCTCAACCAAAGCATTGAAGGCCTGGAGTATGAGCTAGCCAGCACCATTCGCACGCTGGTGCCGGGCCTGCGCAAGCGCATTGGCGTGGTGGAAAACCACGGCGAGCTGACCAACGTGCAGGCCGGCGACATGCTCGGCACCTGGCAGCAGCAGTACGACGTGTTCCGCGTGACGCTGAGCCAGGTAAAAGACCTGAGCTCCCTCGATGCCGTGGTGGTGGCCCAACCGAAAACGCCCTACACCGAGGACGAGAAATTTAAGCTCGACCAGTTTATTACGCAGGGCGGCCGGGCGCTGTTTTTCGTCGATGCCCTGCGCGTGGACCTCGACAGTGTGGCCCGAAATGGTGTGGCTTTGGCTACGCCGTATGAGCTCAACCTCGACGACCTGTTCTTCAAATACGGCCTGCGCCTGAACCAGAACCTGCTGCTGGACCTGAACAGCGGCCAAATCCCGCTCGTGACCGGCATGGACGGCAACAAGCCCAAAATCGAGCCCATGCCTTGGCAGCTCTACCCGCTCATCAACAAGTTCAGTGCCCACCCCATCACCCGCAACCTCGACGCGGTGTACCTGAAATTCACGGGCAGCCTTGATACCGTGAAAGCCACGGGCATCCGCAAAACCGCGCTGATGAGCACCTCGCGCTACACCCGCGCCCTGCCCGCCCCGGTACCCATCAACTTCAACGACGCCCGCCTCGAACCGAACCCCAAGCTCTATCAGAAAGGTTTCCAGCCGGTGGCTTACCTGCTCGAAGGTCAGTTCACCTCGCTCTTCGCCAACCGCGCCCGGCCCGGCACGCTGCAATTTCAGCCCGAAAAGCCGGCCAACGCCAAGCCCAGCAAAATCCTCGTCATCTCCGACGGCGACTTCATCCGCTCCGAAATCGACCCCAAAACCGGCAACCCCTACCGCCTGGGCTTCGACCGCCTCGCCAACACCGAATTTGCCAACCGCGAGCTGGTCCTCAACGCCACCGACTACCTGCTCGACGAAACCGGCCTCATCGCCGTGCGCGGCAAGCAAATCACCCTCCGCCCCCTCGACAAAGTGAGGCTGGCCGAGGAACGCAGCCGCTGGCAGCTGCTGAACCTGAGCGTGCCACTGCTGCTATTGGGGTTGTTTGGGGCCGTGCGAGCGTGGCGCCGCAAGCGGCGGTATGCGGGGTTTGGGGCGTAGAATCAGCATTTTATCTCCACTCTTTAAATTACAAAATGCAGCAAAATGGGAGGCCTTTTAGACGGTATCATTGAAGAAGTATTCGCCAATCTACTGTTGACTCCGGTAGGCTTTGTGTATTTATGGCTACGATACCGAAACCAAGTGCAGGTGAAAGAAGCTCTCGCCAAAGAATACGGGAGCAGTTATGCAAACGCAGGTAGTGCTGTTTTTACCAACATTCTAGTGGCCGTCGGAATAGCACTGGTGCTTTTTTTGATGATTGCACCGCTGCTTCATTGGCTGAAAATCTAATGCTCCCCCATTAGCTGCGCTCCATGAAATATTCGGGTAATTTCTACTTTGTCTATCTCTTTCAACCGGTAGATAATTCGATAATTACCTGACCAGACTTGCCGCAACTGTGCGTCCTCGAATTCTGGAACCATGCGTCCACTTTGCGGAAAATCGGCCAACATTCGGGTACGGCTGATTAGCTGGTCCATCAGCTTCTCCACGAATCTTGGAGAAGCTGGCTCAAAATATTCCCGAAACCGCTGCAAGTCATCGATAGCATCATTGGCCCAAATTACTTGCGCCATGACTTCACCAACTGCTCTACCTCTTCCTGTGTTTTGGATTCGCCCCGGTCAAGCTGCGCTAAGCCTTCTTCTACCTTTTCAATAAAAATCAGCCGCTCGACTAAGGCATCCAAATCAAAGTTTGGGGGCAATGAGCTAATGGCTTGGTTTACGGTTTCGCGGGTCATAGCAGATTATGTTAAGACTGTTAAATATACGGCCTGTCCTCAAAGAAACGGCATTGTCGGAATAGCCGTTCACAAATCCCGGCCGCCCTTCCAAAGCCCAACCTCACCCCCTATCTTTGCCCCCCGCCAACCCCCATTCCTAGCCTCGCACCATGAAATTCATTGTATCCTCCTCCGCGCTGCTCAAGCAGCTTCAAAGCATCAACGGCGTGGTGACGAACAACCCCGTGGTGCCCATTCTGGAGAACTTTCTCTTTGAGATTGAGGCCGGTAAGCTCACTATCACCGCCTCCGACCTGGAGACGAGCATGATAACCGAGCTGCCCGTGGAGGCCCGCGATACCGGCCGCATTGCCGCGCCCGCCCGCATCCTGCTCGATACCCTCAAGAACCTGCCCGACCAGCCCGTGACCTTCACGCTGGACGAGGAAACGTACACCATCGAAATCAGCTCGGCCAACGGGCGCTATAAGCTGGCCGGCGAGAATGCCGCCGACTTCCCCCGCGTGCCGGTGGTGAAGGGCTCGGCCCCGATTGAGATGCCGTCGTCGTCGCTGGCCCGGGCCAT
>JAYSZD010000455.1:0-1663 GCA_043738185.1 Hymenobacter sp.
CTCAGAGCTAATTTTCAATTACAAGCTTGGCGCTAAGAGCTTGCGGCTTGCGGCCACGCACTGCGGTTGGGTCGGCACAAATGCCAGCCCAACCGCAGTGCGTGGCGTTACTTTGCTTTGGATTTTTTTTAACCTTCGCAAACCAACCACCTTATGCAACCTGAACACGAATTTGAAGCCGTTTTAGAAGCTGGCGACGGCGATGGCGGTGTTTTTGTCGTGGTTCCCTTTAGTGTGGCGGAGGTGTACGGCACTCGGGGCCGTGTGCCCGTACAGGCTACCTTCGACGGCTACCCCCACCAGGGCAGCCTGGTTTCCCTCGGCGACGGGCACCACGCCCTGCACCCGCCCAAGCAAGTCCGCCGCGCCATCGACAAAACCATTGGCGACACCGTACGCGTGACCCTGACACGCATCACAGAGGAGCGCAAAATGGAGGCCCCGGCCGACCTGGCCTCCAAGCTGGCCGACAACGCCAAAGCCGCTGCCTACTTTGCCAAGCTCTCCTATACCCATCAGCGTGACTATGTGCGCTGGCTGGATGGCGCCAAAAAGCCCGAAATCCGCACCCGCCGCCTCCTCGAAACCGTGGAACTGCTGGAGCAGGGACGCAAACGCGGCTAAAAAAGCAGAGCGCGAGTAATCGCAGTCACGAATCCGTCATGCGGAACTTGTCGAAGCATGACGTTATTTTTTTAATTTTTGGGCGTTCAGTAATCATTAGTCTCACCCCAGCTCCCATAAAAAGAACCTACTTGTTTCTGCTGCTGCTGGCCCTGCTGCCCGCCATCGCCGGCGCCCAAACGGTGGCCATTCAGCGGGTGAACCCGACCAACAGGTGGGTGGGCATGAAGCGGACCAGCGTGCAGGTGCTCGTATACGGGCCGGGCGCGGGTACCCTGGACCTACAGCATCAATTATCCCGGTGTGAAGCTGGTGAAAGCCAATACGGTTGAAAACCCCAACTACACATTTCTGGACCTGACCATCGCGGCCACCGCCAAACCCGGCAAGGTGCAGATTGTGGGCAGCAAAGGTAGCCAGACGCTTACGCAAACCTGGGAGCTGCGTGCCCGCGCATTCACATCTTCGGGGAGTCGTCGGTGAACAACGTGGTGGACCAGGCTTACTATGTGAAGAATAACATCAACTTCGCCTTCAAATCCAACCAGTCCGGCGCCCTGGATTTTGTACTGGAAGGCGCTATGGTATACGGCCTGAAGCACGAGGGCAACGCCCAGCGCATATACGAAGCTCTGGCCCAGGATGCTGTATACCAAGACCCTACTAAGTTCGTCACCTTCCTCGACAACCACGACCACGACCGGTTTATGTCGGTGATGGGCGAGGATTTCGACAAGTACAAAATGGGGCTGACGTGGCTGCTCACCACCCGCGGCATTCCGAGCATGTACTACGGCACCGAAATCCTGATGAAGAACTTCAATAACCCCAGTGATGCCGAAGTGCGCAAGGATTTCCCCGGCGGCTGGCCCGGCGACACGGAAGACAAATTCACCGCCGCCGGCCGCAGCGCCCCCGAAAACGAAGCCTTCGATTTCGTAAAAAAGCTAGCCACCTACCGCCGCACCCACCCGGCCTGGCACTCCGGCAAACTCATGCAGTACCTGCCCGAAAACGGCACTTACGTGTACTTTCGCTA
>JAYSZD010000456.1:0-1663 GCA_043738185.1 Hymenobacter sp.
ATCCGAACTGTCTGCTGCTGGAAGGTGCCGACTACCACGGCCAGCAAAATGCGTTTAGCTACCTGGCCTGCGAGCCGCTGGGCACCTTTGAGCTGCGGCGCGGCGGCGAGCTGCGCCAGTCCTTTCCCGATGGCCGCGCCACGAGCCAGCAGCTTCGCGAGCCCCGTCAGGCGCTGGCCGAGCTCCGGGCCTTTGCCGCCGCTTTCGTGCCCGATGCCGCCGCCGATAAAATGCCGTTTATCAGCACCGGGCTTTTCGGCTACATGGGCTACGAGGCCGTGCAGAGCTTTGAGGACGTGACGTTTGATGCCGAAAAAGTGCCGGCCGGCGACGTGCCGCTCATCCGCTATGGCGTGTACCGCTACGTCATCGCCTTCAACCACTTTCGGCAGGAGCTGTTTCTGTTTGAACACGGCGTGGTTGGCCAGGAAGCCCAGCCCGGTGGCCTGGAACGGCTCGAAAACCTCGTGCGCAACCCCAGCGTGCCGGTTTTCAACTTTGCCACGGTAGGAGAGGAAGCCAGCAACCAGACCGATGCCGAGTTCCTGGCGCGCCTCACCACGGGCCAGGCGCACTGCCTGCGCGGCGACGTGTTTCAGATTGTGCTCTCGCGCCGGTTCCAACAGGAGTTTTCCGGCGATGAATTCAACGTGTACCGGGCACTGCGCTCTATCAACCCCTCGCCCTACTTGTTTTATTTCGACTACGGCGACTACAAAATCTTCGGCTCCTCGCCTGAGGCGCAAGTGCTGGTGCAAGGGCGCGAAGCCAGTCTGTATCCCATCGCTGGTACGTACCGCCGCACCGGCGACGATGCCGCCGATGCCGCCGCCGCCCAACGCCTCGCTGCCGACCCCAAAGAAAACGCCGAGCATGTGATGCTCGTGGACCTGGCCCGCAACGACCTGGCGCGCCACGGTACGCAGGTGAAGGTGCGCACCCTGCGCGAAATTCAGTTTTACTCCCACGTCATTCACCTCGTCAGCCACGTCACCGCCGAGCTCGACGCCGGTACCGACACGCTACAAGTTGTAGCCGATACCTTCCCGGCTGGCACGCTCTCGGGCGCGCCCAAGCACCGCGCCTTGCAGTTGATTGATGGCCTGGAGCCCACGGCCCGCGGCTATTATGGCGGCTGCATCGGCCACCTGGGCTTCGATGGCAATTTCAACCACGCCATCATGATACGCTCGTTTTTGAGTACCGGCAACCAGCTGTATTTCCAGGCGGGTGCTGGCGTAGTGGCCGCATCCAGCGTGCAATCGGAGCTGGAGGAGGTGCATCACAAGCTGGGCGCACTTCGGGCAGCGCTTGTTGCCGCGGCGGAAGTGCGGTAGATAAATACCTGTCATCCTGAGCTTGCGAAGTACTTCATCACGTCGCCGTCAATTGAATTGCTGCAAGCTGGTTTTTTCGTGACAACGTCCTTCGCTACGCTCACAAAGGCAGACGGTTATAAATCAAAATTTCATGAAAATTCTCGTTCTAGATAACTACGATTCCTTCACCTACAACCTGGTGCACTTGCTGCGTGAGCTGGGCCACGGTGCCAACCTGACCGTGACCCGTAACGACCAGTTGTCCCTCGCTGCGGTGGAGGCCTACGATGCGATTATGCTTTCGCCCGGTCCCGGCATCCCGGCCGAGGCGGGCCTGATGCCCC
>JAYSZD010000457.1:0-1662 GCA_043738185.1 Hymenobacter sp.
GCGGTAGGCCAACACGCGCAGCGGGGCGGGTGGCCCCGTACGCTGCCGGTCAGCATCGGGTAGAAACGTGCGCACCTGCAGCACCAGCGTGCGGGAGTCATTGACGATGCTGCCCCAGATTTTGCGCGCCTCCCACCACCGGTCGTACGACTGGCTGGTTTTGAACGCCAACAGCACGGAAATAAGGCTGCCCAGGATAGCCGGCAGCTGCAACGGAATCAGCGGCAGGTACGCTCCGAGCGCCAACTTCAGCAGGTGAAAAAAGATGGAAATCAGCAGCACGCGCACCACGTCGGCCCGGATGTGCTTAACAACATAGCCGATGGGAATTTTGGCATCAAGCAGCATCAGCAGTTAATTAGCAGAAGTAGCGAGGAAAAATAAATGCCGAGCAACGGCCGCGCTTACCCGGCCAGCAGCGCCCGGCGAGCGGCCGGCTCCGGGGCCCAGCGGACGTGAAGCAAGTCGTCTACCAGCTCATCATTCAGGATGGGAGAGGCGGACTGATACACCATATTATGACGCATAGCGGGAGAGAATGGGTGACTGGCCAAGGAAAATAAGCCAGCGGCAATCAGCCCGCGGCAGCTATTGCCGCTGCCGGCACCGTAGCCGAAGCCGACACGACCAGCGGCTGCGGCTGCCGCCGGCGAAGGATAAACTTCTGTATTTCCACCACCCAAAACACCGCGCTGGCCACGGCCACGGCAATCCCCAACTCGGCCGCGGTGAGCGGCTGGGTGCTGAACAGCTCGTTGCAGAAAGGCACGTACAGAATGGTCAGGTGCAAGCCCACGGTGAGCAGCACGGCCCCCAACATGGCTTTATTGGAAAACAGCCCGATACTAAACAGGGATTCGCGCCGCGAACGGATGGCCAGCGACATGCCCAGCTGGCTGAAGCAGAGCACGGTAAAGGCCAGGGTTTGCCAGTGGGGCAGGCCCCGTCCGATGGCCCAGGCCTGGGTGCCAATGGTGAGCCCGCCCACCAGCAGCCCAATGCCCAGAATGAACCAGCCCAGCCCATCGGCAAAGATGGTCTGGCGCGGGTCGACGGGCGGGCGCTGCATGCTGTTTTTCTCGGACGGCTCGTAGGCCAGCGCCAGGCCGGGCAGACCGTCGGTTATCAGGTTAATCCAGAGAATGTGAATGGCCAGCAGCGGCACGGGCAGGCCGAAAAGCGGCGCGCAGAACAGGGCGATTATCTCCCCCGCGCTGCCGGCCAAAATGTAGCGGATGAACTTGAGGATGTTATCGTAGATGCGCCGCCCGTGCCGCACGGCCTCCACGATGGTGGCGAAGTTGTCGTCGAGCAGAATCATGGCCGCCGCTTCTTTGGCCACCTCCGTACCGTTGATGCCCATGGCAATGCCGATGTCGGCGTTTTTGAGCGCGGGGGCATCGTTCACGCCGTCGCCGGTCATGGCCACAAACTGCTGTTTAGCTTGCAAGGCGTTGATGATAAGCAGCTTCTGGGCGGGGTCGACGCGGGCGTACACGCGCACCTTCTCCACCACGGCGGCAAAGGCGGGCTCATCCAGCGCGCTCAGCTCGGGGCCGGTCAGCGCCAGCTCATCAGCGGAAGAAATGATACCCAGCTTCTCGGCAATGGCCTTCGCGGTGAGCTTGTGGTCGCCGGTAATCATGACGGGGATGATGCCGG
>JAYSZD010000458.1:0-4029 GCA_043738185.1 Hymenobacter sp.
AATCCCGCGACGAAAACAACTCTTTTCATGGTTTGCTATACAATGTCCGGCAGGGTATCAGGTGGCAGGACTACGGCTTGCGACGTGCAGAAAAGGCTACTGTCGCTCCAGCGCCAGGGCGTAGGCCCGGTCGTAGTACACGCGCAGGTTTTTCCAGTCGAACAGTTCGGCGGAGCTTTCCACGGCGTTGCGCTGCATGATGCGCTCGCGGCGGTTGAGGAGCACGAAATCCCAGAGCATATTGGTCAGCTCCTCGGCCGACTCGTCGAAGGTCTTTTCCTGGCGATGCACTACGAAAATACCTTTCGATTCGGGGTCGGGCACGTTTTGCAGGGCGTAATCGCCAAATCCCGACAGGTCCGACGTGATGGCGGGCACCCCGCGGGCCACGCATTCGAGCGGAGTGTAGCCCCAAGGCTCGTAATAGGAGGGGAACACGCCGAGGTGGCAGCCGCGCACGAACTGGCCGTATTCCATGCCGAGCAGGGGCGAAGCCGGCGACACGAAATCGGGGTGGTACACCATTTTCACCCGGTCGTGCTGGTGGTTGAGGAGGTTGGCCCGGCGCATAAAGTCCAGAATATCATCGTCCTGGTCGTTCACCAGATTGTGGGTGACGACGGGCGGTAGGGCGTTGGTTTTCCAGCTTTGCAGCGTGCGGCGGTAGCGCAGCTTCCAATAGTCGTCCACCATCGCGCCCAGGTCGGGAAGTTTGTGGTCCTGGCTGGCAGCGGCGGCGTAAAACAGGCGCTCGCCCACCTGGCGCTCGATGGCCTGACAGGTCTGGTTCACCTCGTCCAGCATGGCGCGGCGCTCCAGCACCTGCGGGTTGATGCTGGTGAAGGGCCGCTTGGTGATGAAAAACATGACCACCTGGCCCTCTAAGCCGCTGGCCTGCAGGCGGTGGTTGAGGCGGGCCAGGGCTTCCAGGGTCAGGTCGAAACCTTTGTTGTGGTACTCGTAGCGGCCGGAGGTGAAGAAATACAGGGTTTTATCCAGGTCGAAGGCGTACGACTGGAAGAAGTGGGCCATCACGAATTCGTGAATCTTGCCCTTGTACTGCTGGTGCAGATTCTGGAACTCGTGCAGGGCCACAAACCGCTCAATGTTGAGGCCGTTGGGCAGCACCGCGTCGGGAATCCGGTCCAGCAAATAGATGCACTCGCGCACCGTGAGCTCGCTCACCGTGGTGAAAACGTGGCTGCCGTGGGCGGCGGCCCGCTCCATGCGCACGGCGGGCTCAATGTTGAATTTCTTGGCCTCAGCCTCCCAATTCACCCACATGAGGTGGTCGTAGAAATTGGGGTCGTTCATGGCCAGGTAGCGGCCCAGCAGCGTGGCGTGGGTGGTAAAAAGCAGGTGGGCCGGCACTTGCAGGCGCCGCAGCTCCGGGATGGCCACGCCGGTCATCCACTCGTGGAAATGCCCCAGCAGGCGTTGTTCGGGCTTGACCTGCGCGGCCAGGTGCTGGAAAAAAATCGTGGTGAGGTGGCCGAAGGCGATGACCTGGTGCAGCAGGTCGTCGTTGTCGGGCGCCGGAATGCCGTGCCGCTGCCACAGCTCGCCCTTGAGCTGGCCGAGCTGGTCGTAGGACTGAAACGGGTTGATGAGCACCACGCGGGGCCGGCCCGTCACGAGCCAAGTGCCAATTTGCACGTCGTATCCCTGGGCGCGCATGGTGCGCACGGCCGCCCCAAACGGGTCGGAGGCCGTGTGCACGGTCAGCTCGTCCAGGGGTTCAAACTCGCCCTGCGCCTGCTGGGCGAAGTAGGGCCCCAGCAGGCAATACCGGTCGCCCCAGGCGGGCACGGTAGCCGGCACTTTCGACCGGATAACGGTGTAAATACCGCCGACCTGGTTACAAACTTCCCAGGCCACCTCCACCAATAAAGCATCGGGGAACAGGACATCGGGGGCATTGGGCGTGGGCTGCATACGGATGGGAGGCAAGCAAAAGGACAGAAGAAGTTGAATGCGGCGAAAGGTAAGCGTATCATTGGTTAGAAGCCACTGTAAACGATTTTTTTTAGTTTGCCGAGCCGAGAGTGGTCGTTTCTCCACCCGCAAAACTTCGCGCCGCGCCGGCGGTTACCCGCAGTTCCATTCCCTAATCCTTAGTTTTTTCCGTCCCCCATGGCCGATTCCACGAATGTTCTTGCCCTCGAACAGCCCATTTTGCCCGTGCTCACGCAGCGCCGCAGCCCCCGCGCCTATACCCAGCAGCCGGTGAGCGCCGATGCGCTGAAGCAGCTGTTTGCCGCCGCCTCGTCGGCAGCCTCCTGCTTTGGCGAGCAGCCGTGGCGCTACCTGGTAGGCGCGCGCGAAACCAGCCCCGAGGCCTACGATAAAATTCTGACCAGCATGGGCGAATTTAACCAAGTATGGGCCAAGGCCGCGCCGGTGCTGGCCGTGAGCATAGCAAAGCTGGATTTCTCGCACGACGGCAACCCCAACGCCTGGGCCCGGCACGACGTGGGCCAAGCCACCGCCACGCTGGCCATTCAAGCCACCGAGCTGGGCCTGCAAATCCACCAGATGGCCGGCTTCTCAGCCGATAAAATCAGAACCGCTTTTAGCATCCCCGCCGGCTACGAGCCGGTGGCCGTGTTCACCATCGGCTACCCCGGCGACCCTGCCAGCCTGCCCGACGCCCTGCGGG
Source organism: Hymenobacter sp. (assembly GCA_043738185.1). Lineage (GTDB taxonomy): Bacteria > Bacteroidota > Bacteroidia > Cytophagales > Hymenobacteraceae > Hymenobacter. The sequence goes on from JAYSZD010000458.1 coordinate 2,660, forward strand.
ATAAAGAAACCGCGCCCCGCGTGCGCAAGCCGCTGGCCGAGTTCCTGTTCGAAGGCGCCTGGCCCGGCCTGGAGGATGAGCGCTACGACCAGGCGCCGGTGTAAGCGACATAGTTTCTTGGGTTTGCAAAATAAAGCAGCCCGTCATGCTGAGCTTGTCGAAGTATTTCTACCGAACGAAACATAAACGAAGCAGGAGAGATGCTTCGACAAGCTCAGCATGACGGGCTGGGTACTGCCCAAGCAGGTTCAAATAAAAAGGCCGCTGCAACTATGCAGCGGCCTTTTTATTTCGGCTTAAGCGCGCCCGAACCTACCCTTCCTGCGACAGAATCAGCACCGCGTACGGGGCCAGGCCAATGCTGCCGTGCCAGGCATAGCCGTCGCGTTCGCCGGGCTGGGCTTCCATGCCGAAGCTGTCGAAATCGCCGAAATCGCCGTCGTAGTCGCGCCAGTCGCTGTTGAAGCGGACCTTCCAGTGGCCGGGGCCGGGTAGGCCAATGGTGTAGGCCTCGTGGGCCTGGTTGGCGAAGTTGGCCAGCACGAGGGTGGTGTCGTTGGGGCCGCCGTCGCCATCGGCCCAGCGGGCAAAGGCCACCAGCTTGGCGTCGTCGTTGACGTGGAAGACGTGGGTGTGCTGCCCACTCAGGCCCCGCGTTTGCCCGCCGAAGTTGCGGCGCAGCGCAATCAGGTCGCGGTAGAGGTGCACGAGCCCGGCGCGGGTTTCCACGTCGGCCCACTCCAGGGGTTCGGCGTCGTTGAAGGCCCCGAGGGCCAGAAACTCCTGCCCCTGAAACAGCATCGGGATGCCGGGGGCCGTGAGCACCAGCGCCGCGCCCAGCACCGTGCGTTTCTTGGAAAAGTAGCTGTCGGCCGCGCCGGGCATGATTTCTTCGGCCACGCGGCTTTTGCCGTTGGCCACTTCGTCGTGGCTTTCGGTGTAAATGACCCGTCGGAAAGCGTCGTCGTTGTACGATTCCGAGATGGCCGTGGCCACGGCCGCCATGTTGCGGTCGGCATCGTGGGGCGCGGTGAGGGCCTCCACAATGGGGTACACGAACGAGCCGTCCCACTGCGAGTCGAAGCCCTGGCCGCCGTTGGCCACCGAATCGGTGATGCGGTTGTTGCCGCGCATGTCTTCGGCGATGGTAATTTTCCAGGGCATGGTCTGGTCGATTTCCTCGTTTATCCAGCGCATCAGGCTCCAGCCGTCGGGCAGGTCGTGCGCGGGGTCCTCCTCGCCGTGCACGTTGCGCACGAAGGCAATGGCGTCGGCCCGGAGGCCGTCTACGCGGTAGTCCTGCAGCCACATCAGGGCATTGTCGCGGATGTACTGGCGCACCTCGGGGCGGCCGAAGTCGGGGCGGTTGT
>JAYSZD010000459.1:0-1657 GCA_043738185.1 Hymenobacter sp.
ACCAGTTTTTCGCTCTCGGTGTCGAGGGCCGAGGTGGCTTCGTCGAGGATGAGAATGGGCGGGTTGCGCAGGATGGCGCGGGCTATGCTCAGGCGCTGCCGCTGCCCGCCCGAGAGGCGCGAGCCCCGGTCGCCAATCACGGTGTGGTAGCCCTCGGGGCTGGCCACGATGAAGTCGTGGGCGTTGGCAATGCGGGCGGCTTCTATCACCTCGGCCTCGGTGGCGGCGGTGTTGAAGCGGATGTTGTTAAAAATCGTGTCGTTGAACAGGATGCTTTCCTGGGTCACGATGCCCATCTGGTCGCGCACCGAGTGCAGGGTGCAGGCGCGCAGGTCGTGGCCGTCGATGAGAATCTGGCCGGCGCTGGGGTCGTAGAAGCGGGGCAGCAGGTCGGCCAGGGTGCTTTTGCCGCCGCCGCTGCCGCCCACCAGCGCCACCGTCTGGCCCTTGCGGATGGTCAGGTTCACGTCGTGCAGCACGGGCGTGTCGCCGTAGCTAAAGCTGAGGTTGTGGAATTCGATTTCGCGCTCGAAGGCCGGCAGTACCGTGGCATCGGGCCGGTCGCGGATGACGGGCTCGGTGTCGATGATGCTCAGCACCCGCTCGCCGGCCACCAGCCCGCGCTGGATGTTGCCGAACGACGAGGACAAAGCTTTGGCCGGAGTCAATACCTGTGAAAACAGAATGACGTAGCCGATGAACGTTTCGCCATTCAGGTCCGACCCGCCGCCCAGAATCAGCGAGCCGCCGAAATAGAGCAGGCCGGCCACCACGGTTACGCCCGCGAATTCGGAAAACGGCGAGGCCAAATCGCGGGTGTTGTCAATGGTGCGCGAGGTGCGGGCGTACTGGTCGTTCTGCTCCTCAAACTTGCCCTTGATGTAGGCCTGCGCATTGAACGCCTTGATGACGCGGATGCCGCCGAGCGTCTCATCAATCACCGAAAGCATGGAGCCCAGCGTTTTCTGGCTCGTTTTGGCCTGGGTGCGCAGCCGCTTGGCAATGGTGGCGATGATGCCGCCCGAAATCGGCAGCAGCACCAGCGTAAACAGGGTGAGCGGCACCGACATGTGAAACAGCACCAGGAAGTATGCCACAATGGTGAGCGGCTCCTTGATAACGGCCGTCATCGTATTCACCACCGACGTTTCCACTTCCTGCACATCGGCGGTGAAGCGCGACATCAAATCGCCCTTGCGCTCGCCCGAGAAAAAGCCCAACTGCAGGCCAATGATGCGGTGGTACAAGTCGCGCCGCAGGTTCCGAATTACGCGGGCCCGCACCTTGGCCAGCAGCCGCAGGCTCAGGTAGCGAAACACGTTGCTCAGCAGCACCGACGCCACCACCACGCCGCACACGAAGGCCAGCGCCCCCAACTTGCCCCGTGACTCCAGCACCTGAGCAAAGAAGTACTGGAACGTATCCGTAATCCAGGTCAGGGTGGGCCGAAAGCTTGCCACGTGGTCGGGAGCCTGCACTTTCACCTTATCGGCTTTGTCAAAGAGCACGCTCAGCATCGGAATGATGAGCGTGAAATTGGCGATGCTGAAAATGATGGTCAGCACCGTGTACAGCAAGTATTGCGGCAAGAACAAGGCCCAGGGCCGGGCGTACTGCAGGATGCGGAGGTAGGTTTTCATGCGAACTGCAAAATTAC
>JAYSZD010000460.1:0-1656 GCA_043738185.1 Hymenobacter sp.
GCCCCAGCCGGTGTAGCGCGGCACCGCAATCTTCGGAATGGCGTTGCCCGACAGCGACTTGGTGTGCGTCTGCACCCGGATTTCCTTGCCGCGCACCGAGTACACGTACTCTGGGTTGCGGTAGTTTTGCAGGGTGTTTTCCCAGTTCTCCAGAATGGCCTGGCTGTCGGCATCGAGGCGGCGGAGCTGGGTTTGCTTGTTCTTGCCGAACTCCTCCACGGTATCGTCCTTCTTCTCGGCGCGGTAGTGGGTTTCCAGCTTCGCGAACGCGCCGGCTACTTCCGCAATGTTGGCCTGTTCGCGCACGCGCTGGTCGTAGGCGCGGTTGCTTTCGGCAATCTCGGAGAGGTAGCGCGTGCGGTGCGGCGGGATGATGTAAATTTTCTCCGAATCCTCGACCGTGGTTTCCAGCTTCGAAGCGAAGGTGGCGCCGGTTTTGGTTTCCAGCATTTTCAGCACCGCCCGGTACAGGCGGTTCATGCCCGGGTCGTTGAACTGCGAGGCTATCGTGCCGAATACCGGCATCGTGTCCGTGGGCGAGTCCCAGCGGTTGTGGTTGCGTTGGTACTGCTTGCGTACGTCGCGCAGCGCATCCAGCGCCCCGCGCTTATCAAACTTGTTCAGGGCAATGACATCGGCGAAATCGAGCATGTCGATTTTCTCCAGCTGCGTGGCCGCGCCGTACTCGGGCGTCATCACGTAGAGGCTGGCGTCGGAGTGCTCGATGATTTCGGTGTCGGACTGCCCGATGCCGGAGGTTTCAAGGATAATCAGGTCGTAGTTGGCGGCCTTCACCACGTCCACTGCGTCCTGCACATACTTGCTCAACGCCAGGTTGCTCTGGCGCGTGGCCAGGCTGCGCATATACACCCGCGGCGAGTTGATGGAGTTCATCCGAATCCGGTCGCCAAGCAATGCGCCGCCCGTTTTGCGCTTGCTGGGGTCCACGGAAATAATGGCAATGGTCTTCTCCGGGAAGTCCATCAGAAACCGCCGCACCAGCTCATCCACCAGCGATGACTTGCCCGCGCCGCCCGTGCCCGTAATACCAAGAATAGGTTTTTTAGCTGTTAGCTGAGAGCCGTTAGCTATTAGCTCTTCGTCAGAATGGGAGCTATTAGCTAACAGCTGACGGCTAACAGCTAAAAATTCTTCTGGGAAGTTCTCGGCGGCCGAAATCAGGCGGCCGATGCTGCGGGCGTCTTTCTCCTTTACGTGGCCGGCCTCGCCGTTCAGGTTTTGGCCCGTGGGGAAGTCGGCCTGCTCCAGCAGGTTGTTAATCATGCCTTGCAGGCCCATGGCGCGGCCATCGTCCGGCGAGTAGATGCGGGTGATGCCGTAGCCCTGCAGCTCGGCGATTTCGGTGGGCAGAATCACGCCGCCGCCGCCGCCGAAGATTTTGATGTGGCCCGCGCCGCGCTCCTTCAGCAGGTCGTGCATGTACTTGAAGTACTCGTTGTGGCCGCCCTGGTAGCTGGTGATGGCAATGGCCTGCGCGTCTTCCTGAATGGCACAATCCACGATTTCCTGCACCGAGCGGTTGTGCCCGAGGTGAATTACCTCCGCGCCGCTGCTCTGAATAATGCGGCGCATGATGTTGATGGCCGCGTCGTGGCCATCAAACAAAGCGGCGGCCGTGACAATGCGAACGTGGTT
>JAYSZD010000461.1:0-4010 GCA_043738185.1 Hymenobacter sp.
CCCCGACTGGCGCCTCTACGCCCGCAGCGCCTCCGACGACAAAGCCGGCGTGATGACCATACTGGCCGGCTACCAGGCGCTGGTGGCCAGCAAGCTCAAACCCAGGGTCAATATCAAGTTCTTTTTTGAGGGCGAGGAAGAGCGGGGCTCGCCCCACCTGGCCGAAATTCTGGCCCGCCACAAAACACTGCTGGCGTCGGATGTGTGGGTGATTTGCGACGGGCCGGTGCACCAGTCGGGCCGCAAGCAGGTGGTGTTTGGCGCGCGCGGCGACGTCAACATGAGCCTGAAGGTGTACGGCCCGCGCCGCCCCCTGCACAGCGGGCACTACGGCAACTGGGTGCCCAACCCGGCCCTGGCCCTCTCGCGCCTACTGGCCTCCATGACCGACAGCACCGGCCGGGTGCGCGTGGCGGGCTTTTATGATGACGTGACCCCGCTCACGCAGGCCGAAAGAACGGCCCTGGCGCAGGTGCCAAACCTGGACAAGACCATTCAGCAGGAGTTGGGCTTTGCCCGGCCCTACGGCACGGGCCAGGCGCTGGTGGAGCTGCTCAACCAGCCCTCGCTCAACATCAACGGCATGCAGAGTGCCAACGTGGGCGCACAGGCAGCCAACGTCATTCCCACGGTAGCCTCGGCCGTGCTGGACCTGCGGCTGGTGCCCGGCAACGACGCCCAGCGCCAAGTGCAGAAGGTAATTCGCCACATTGAGCGGCAGGGCTACCACGTAACCACTGCCGAACCCACCGACGCCGAGCGCGCCCAGTACCCGCTGCTGGCCCGCGTGCAGCCCGAAACCGGCTACAACGCCCAGCGCACCCGCCTCGACCTGCCCATTGCCCGCCAGATTATTGCCGCCGTGCAAACCACCACCCCCGACCGCGTGGTGGTGCTGCCCACCATGGGTGGCAGCCTGCCGCTCTACGTATTTGAGCAGCAGCTGCAGGCCCAGACCATTACGGTGCCCGTGGCCAACTACGACAACAACCAGCACGCTGAAAGTGAGAATATTCGACTGGGCAATTTGTGGGACGGCATTGAAACCATGGCCGCTATTATGCTGCTGAAGTAGGTTAGGGTGAAGTTGACGCGGAGGAAGACCCTGACCGGGTAACGTCAGTTGTTTATTCTTTAGCCGCCGGGAAGATTTTGCTCGTAAGAGGTTAGTAGCTGAGCCGTCTCTATCGGCACCGCATCAGTTGAAGCCTTTTGTATGTCTGTTCCTACCTATCCCAGCGGCACTGTGCGTGCGTTGCTGGCCACTGAGCATGTTTCGGAAGCCACCCGCGCCGCGCTCCAGAGCCGGCTCGATGCCCCTGCCGCCTATCAGCCGCAGCTGCTGGCCCCCGAAACGTTTGCCCTGCTCGAAGCCGTAGCCGGCCGCCTCTTTCCCCAGCCCGACCGACCCGAGAACCCCATTCCCCTGGCTCCCGCCGTAGACCAGCGCCTGGCCGAAGGCCGCGCCGATGGCTGGCGCTACGATGCCCTCCCGCCCGACCGCGAGGCCATGCGCCTGGGCCTTGGCGGCATTGATGAGATAGCCCAGGAGCTATTTCAACGTGATTTTATGGCGTTGAGCGCCGAGCAGCAGGATGCCACGCTGCAAGCCCTGGCCGATGGCAACCCGCCCGGCGCCACCTGGCAAACCCTGAACGCCGGCCGCTTCTTTGAGGAGTTGCTGGCCGAGCTCACCGAAAACTACTACGCCCACCCGCTGGCCCAGGAAGAAATTGGCTACGTGGGCATGGCTGACCTGCCGGCCTGGACGAAAATCGGCCTTAACCAACGCGAAGAACGGGAGCTAAAACTGCCATCCTGAGCTTGCGAAGGACCTTGTCAAGCCAGAACGATTCGCAGTAATTAAAACGACGCGAATGCGACAAGGGCCTTCGCCTACACAGGATGACCACCGGTTTCCCCCTACTCCACTCCACTACCCCACACCATGCCCGACGAAGAAATCCTGGAAGAAGGCGTCATTAGCCCCATTGAGCCCGAAATTCAAGACCCGCTGCTGCGCGCGCTGATGGCCGACGAGCCCGCGCTGGCAGCAGCCCCGGTTGCAACCCCACTGGAACAGCCCCAGGCCGTGCCGGCCGAGGCCGACGAAGTAGACTGCCTGGTGATTGGCCTGGGCGCGGGCGGCGCGCCCCTGCTGGCCCGCCTGGCCATGGCCGGCCTGAAGGTGATGGCGCTGGAAGCCGGCCCCTGGCACAACCCCACCACCGACTTTGCCACCGACGAAAAAGCGCAGGACTTCCTGTTCTGGAATGATGAGCGGCTGGCTGCCGGGGCCGACCCGCTGGCCATGGGCAAGAACAACTCCGGCACCGGCGTGGGCGGCTCTACGCTGCACTACACCGCCTACACGCCCCGCCCCCTGCCCGATGACCTGCACATTCGGCGCGATTTCGGCCAGGGCGAGGACTGGCCCGTGAGCTACGAGGAGTTGGAGCCTTACTACAACGAAGTTGAGCGCTTTATTGGCGTATCCGGCCCCACGCCCTACCCCTGGGGGCCCGCCCGCAGCCAAGGCTACCCCATGGCCCCGCTGCCCCTCAATAGCGCCGCCCAGCTGATGGTACGTGGCGCCGAAAAGCTGGGGATTAAGACTTCACCGGCGGCCAATGCGGCCCTCTCGGCCCGCTACTACCAGGAAGGCGTGGGCTGGCGCGAGGCCTGCACCAACCGGGGTTTTTGCCAGGCGGGCTGCTCCAACGGGGCCAAGTCGAGCATGGACGTGACCTACATTCCGCTGGCGGTGAAGCACGGGGCCACCATCCAGCCCAATAGCTTCGTGACGGAGATTGAGCGCGACGAAAGCGGCCGCGTGACGGGCGTGGTTTATGCCCACAACGGGGAGCAGAAGCGCCAGCGCTGCCGCCACTTGTTTCTTTGCGGTGGCTCGGTGGAAACGCCGCGCCTGCTGCTGCTCAATAACCTGGGCCTGAACAGCGGCCAAGTGGGCCGCAACCTGATGGCGCACCCCGGCCTGCAGGTATGGGGCACGTTTGCCGACGAAGTGCGGCCCAACAAGGGCATTCCCGGCGGGCTGATTTCGCAGGATACGCACCGGCCAGCCGGGGCCGACTTTATTGGCGGCTACCTGCTGCAAAGCATTGGGGTGATGCCCGTGACGTTTGCCGGGCAGGTGGCGCGGGGCCGCAAGTACTGGGGCCAGCAGCTGCGCAACTACATGAAAAACTACAACCACATAGCCGGCATCAACATCCTGGGCGACTGCCTGCCCCACGCCGACAACTTCCTGGAACTGGCCGAAGAAAAGGACGGCCGCGGCCTGCCCAAGCCCCGCTTGCATTTCTCGGCGCAGGAAAACGAGCACCGCATGAATGCCCACGCCGAGAAAATCATGCGTGGCATCTGGGAAGCCGCCGGCGCTACCGACATATGGGCGTTTCAGCGCTATGCGCACGTCATTGGCACGGCCCGCATGGGCCTAAGTGGCGACGATGCCGTGGTGGATGCCAACGGCCGCGTTTTCGATGTACCCAACCTGTACATTTCCGACAACTCTACCTTTCCTAGCGCCCTCAGCGTGAACCCGGCCCTCACCATTATGGCCCTGAGCCTGCGCACGGCCGACAAGTTTCTGGAGTCATTAAGCCGTTAGCTGATAGCCAGTAGCTATTAGCTTTTCAATCTTTTTAAACAACAAGCTAACAGCTAACAGCTGCTGGCTAAAAGCTAAAGCATGAAGTCCTTTCTCACCAACATCAAAGACCATTTCGGCAGCGGCAAGTACGAGGGCGACCAGTACGGCGGCGCGCAGGGGCACAACGGCAACGGCCTGCCCACCGGCCTGCCCAACAACTTCATGTTTGCTACCGGTATTGAGTGCAGCTACCCCACCATTGACAATGGCAAAACCCGCCGCGACCTGCTGGCCGAGTGCGACCACTACAACCGCTACAAGGAAGACCTGGGCCTGGTGAAGGAAATGGGCCTGAAAGTGCTGCGCTACGGCCTGCCCTACTACAAAATTCAGC
>JAYSZD010000462.1:0-4010 GCA_043738185.1 Hymenobacter sp.
CCCACTCGGCGGCCTCGTCGGTCCAATACTGCGGCGGTGGAATAGGTTTCTGCATCACGAAGCGAAGTAACCGATAACAGGCGTTGCACAATAACGCTCGTTTTCTTGAACCCTTAACGCAAGTAGTGCCGCAACCGCCGTTAGAGCAGCAAAGGGCCCATTTTGCCCTTTTGGAGTTTAAGAAACTCGTCTACGATTCAAAGTTTAAGAAACTGACCGGAGGGATGAGTTTCGTGAACTCGTCCCTGGTGCCTGTCGGGAGCAGACATCAAGGCAAGAAACGCCTGGACTCGGTGAGTTCCTTGAATCGGTTGCTGCGCCTTCGGTTAAGGTAATCCAGCACTGCGGACGGGGTAGCGCGCCGCTACGTTTCGTCGGGGTTACCTGCCGGGACTACCTCCTTCACCGGCGGGTGCCTTTCCACTGCTCAGGGCCGTTTGTGAGGCAAGCTCCCCACAAGCGAAAGCGCCGACGTCAGACGCCGGCGCTTTCGCTTGTGGGGAAGGAACTGGTTATTCCACCACCCACCGCGTGGCGTGCGTCCCGCTGCGCACTAGGTACACTCCGGCCGGTACGGTTGTGGGTAGTGTGAGCCGCGCCGTGCCGGCCGCATCGGCCTGCGCCGTGAGCACGGGCCGGCCCAGCACGTCGAATACCTGCACCGCGGCATAAGCTTCGGCCCCGCTTAGTGTGCTGAGGCGGGCCGGGTTGGGCGCCAGCACGAGGGGGGCAGCAGACACCGTACCGCCGCGCAGGAGCACGCTGCGCACGGGCGAGTAGTTGAACGTGCCATCCACGTCAACCTGGCGCAGGCGGTAGTAGAGCAGCCTGTCCAGGGTGGGCAGTTGGGCATCGGTCAAGCCGTAGGCGCGCGGGGCGCTACTGTTGCCAGCCGCTGCCACGGTGCCGATGGGGGCAAACGTGCGGCCATCGAGGCTGCGCTCTACGTCAAACGCTGCGCTGTTCTTTTCCGAGGCCGTAGCCCAGGCCAGGCGCACGGCCCGGTTGCCATCAGCCGTGGCGATGAAGGCCGTCAGCTCCACGGGCAGCGGGGCACTGGCCCCGGTGAGGTAGAATTCCGAGAAATGGTCGGCCACGGTCATTTCGGCGGCGAACCAGGGCGCGCCGGCCGGCGAGGTGGCGGGGGCGGGCAGTACCCGGCGCTCACCTGCTGCCACGTTGTTGGCCAGCGTGCAGTCCTCGTTGGTACCGCTGTACTGGGTGGCCTTGAGTTGGGCAAGCGTCACGGCCGGGTCGGCGGCTTGCAGCCGGGCGAACTCCGTGTTCAGCCCGTAGAGGCGCAGGTTCACGGTGCGGCCGTCGAAGCGGCCGCTGCTGGCTGTGAGGTGGAAGTTGCGGTCCAAGTAGGGTCGCCCGCCGCCGTCCCGGCGCACGGCCAGGGCCAGGTCTGCACGTAGCACCTCCAGGGCCAGGTTGCCCAACGAGGCGCCCGAGTACTTGTAGGCCGCCACCACCTGCCCGGCGCTGAGCAGGTAGTGCCACTGCCCGTCGTTGAGGCTGGCCGTGGGTGGCACGGCGGGGGCGCAGGTGCCCACGGTGCCGCCGCTGTACACGCCCAGTACCGTGAAGGGAATGCTGCCGGAATTGAAGCCGGCGGCCGTTATCACCACCGGAGCGCTGCCCGCGGCCAGACCGGCCGGCACCGTCACGGTGAGGGAAGTAGCCGACAGCACGGATACGTTGGTGCCGCTCACGTTGTTGAACTTCACCGAGGTGCCCACCCCAAAATTGGTGCCCGTGAGCGTAACGGTGGTGCCCGGTAGCTCGGCCGCCGGACTCACCGCGCTTAGGGTGGGAGGCAGGACGAAAATCTGGCTGCTGGGCAGGCTCGGCCCCAGCGCCGTGGTCACGATGAGCGGCCCGGTGGTGGCCCCGGCCGGCACCACAATGCCCGTGATGCTGGTGGCGTTGACCACCGTGAAGCCGCTACTCACCACGTTGCCGCTGCTGCCCGTGAAGGTGATGGCCGTGGCTCCCGTCAGGTTAGTGCCCGTGAGGCTGACGACTGTGCCCACCGTGCCGCTCTTGGGCGTGAAGTCGCTGATGGTCGGCCCCGGCACGCAGGCAATGGTGGCCGCGAAACCCGTGAAGGTGCTGCGGGCAATGTTGCCCGACTGGAACCGCAGCGTAAGTGCCCCGGTCGGGTTGGTGGCCGTGACGGCCCCCGGCAGGGCAAAGCCTGTGAAGGTGCCCAGCACCGGCGCGTTGGTGTCGGGGCCGTTGTAGATGGTCAGCCGGTCGGTGCCGTAGAAGTCATCCACTTCGAACTCGGTAAAGGTGAGCCGGACCCGGCCGCCGGCCGTGCCAGGGTAGAGGGTGCGCGTATAGTTCTCGCCGGAGTTGTATTCGCCGTCGGGCCCGCTCGGGTCGTAGATGGCGCCCGAGCAGGTGGTGAGGCTGCCGGCCGTGCTGATGAGGTGCTTGCCCGTATCGAACGGAGTGGCGCTGTAGGCAATGGCCGCGTTGGCCCCCGTCACGGCAATGGGGCCAGTCGCCGCGAACTGCGGCACCGTGGTCGTAATCTGGGTAGCCGAGTTCACCGTGTAGCTATTAACGGCCGTGCCCTGGAAGGCCACGGCCGTGGCTCCGCTGAAGCCCGTACCCGTGATGACCACCACGGTGCCGCCCGGTCCGGCCCCGGGCGAGAAGCTGCTGATAACCGGCGGCACCACGCAGGCAATGGTGGCCGCGAAGCCCGGCGCACTGCTGTTCATAGAGCGGAAGCGCACCGTGAGCTGACCGGCCGCATTGCTGGCCGTAAGGCTGCCGGTGGGCAGGGCGGAGAAGCGCTGGCGGTAGCGGGCCAGCAACGGGGCGCTGGTGCTCGCGCCGTCGTACACCTCTAATATGTCGTCGTTGCCGAAGATGTCCGCGTACAGGTCGAAAGCCGTGACGGTGAGCTGCACCTTCTTCGCGGGGTCGCCGGGGCTGATGGTGCGCACGTAGTCCTCGGCGGGCTGGTAATAGCCGTTGGGCCCGCCCGAGTCGAAGAGCGTACCCGCGCAAGCCGTGATGCCGCCGGCCGTGCTGATGAGGAAGTTACCCGAGTCGAAAGGGGCGGAGCTGGTGCCCGTTCCCGAAGGGGCCTCCACCGTAATGGGGCCGGTGAGGGCCTGGGCGGGCACCGTCACGGTGATTTGCGTGGCAGAGACAACGGTAAACGAAGCCGCCGCGATGCCGCCGAAGCGCACCGTTGTGGCCGCCAGCAGGCCTGAGCCAGTCAGCGTGACCACCGTGCCGGCCGGTCCGCCCGCGGGCGAGAAGCTGCTGATGACCGGCGGCGGCACCACGAAATTACTGCTGCTGGCTGGCCCGTTGCTGGGGCTGGCCACCGAAATGGGGCCGGTAGTGGCCGCCAGGGGCACCGTCACCGTGAGCTGTGCCGTCGAGTTGATGGTGACGGCCGGGGCGTTGACTCCGTTAAAAGCCACCGTGGTGCCCGCGCCAAAACCCGAGCCGTTCACCGTGACCACCGTGCCAGCCGGCCCGGTGCCGGGCGTGAAGCCGCTAATGGTGGTGGGCGGCGGCACCGCGAACGTCGGGGTGGTGGCCGTGCCGGCTGGCGTGCTCAGCGCGATGGGCCCAGTGGTGGCCGTGGCCGGCACCGTGGCCGTTACTTGCGCCGCGCTCACCACCGTGAAGGCTGCGCTCACGCCGTTGAACGTCACGGCTGTGGTGGCCAGCAGGCCCGTGCCGTTCAGCGTAACCAGCGTGCTCACTGGCCCGGTGCCGGGCGAGAAGCTGCCGATGGTGGGAGGCGCCACCGCAAAGCTGCTGCCGCTGCTGGCCGTACCGTTGGGCGCGCTCAGACTGATGAGGCCCGTGGTGGCGGCGTTCGGCACCGTAGCGGTGAGCTGCGTGGCACTTACCACCGTGAAGACGGCCGCCACACCGTTGAAGGCCACGGCCGTGGTGGCCAGCAGGCCCGTGCCGTTCAGCGTAACCAGCGTGCTCACTGGCCCGGTGCCGGGCGAGAAGCTGCCGATGGT
>JAYSZD010000463.1:0-4009 GCA_043738185.1 Hymenobacter sp.
CTCTTCGAAGGCGATGAGCTGCTGGCGGGAAATGCGGGCCATGAATTGCGAATAAGGGGCGGCGAAGATAGGGCCCGGCGGCGAATGCAGAACCACGAGGACGAGCGGCGGGCATTTTCCCCGCCCCACTGTATTCAGATTGTGCGCTACGCGGGCGGCGCTCCCTACTTTTGCCGCATGACTTCCCGCTTACTACTGCTCGGCGCCGGGCGCTCCGCTTCCTCCCTTATTCAATACCTGCTACGCCACGCGCCGGCCGAAAACTGGTCGCTGACCGTGGCCGATACCAATGCTGCCCACCTTGCGCCAGTACTGACTGCGCATTCGGAGTACGCCCGCGCCGTGCCGTTTGACCTTAGCAACGAAGCGTTGCTGGAGCAACTGGTAGCCGGGGCCGACGTGGTGATTTCCATGCTGCCGGCCCTGCTGCACCCGGTGGTGGCGCGGGTGTGCGTGCGGCACGGCCGGCACCTGGCCACGGCCAGCTACGTGAGCCCGGAAATCGCGGCCCTGCACGACGAGGCCCAGGCGGCGGGCGTGACCATCCTCATGGAGTGCGGCCTCGACCCCGGCCTCGACCATATGTCGGCCATGCGCGCCATTGCACATATTCGGGCGCGGGGCGGGGTCGTGACGAGTTTTAAAAGCTACTGCGGTGGCCTGCTGGCCCCAGCGGCCGAGGGCGACAACCCCTGGAAATACAAGTTTACCTGGAACCCGCGCAACGTGGTGCTGGCGGGCCAGAGCACGGCCAAGTTTCTGGAAAACGGGCGTCCGCGTTTCATTCCCTATCAGCAGCTGTTTGCGCGCACCGAGACGCTGACGCTGCCCGGCTACGGGGATTTTGAGGGCTATGCCAACCGCGACTCGCTGAGCTACCGCGCGCCCTACGGCCTCGATGACATTCCCACCATGCTGCGCGGCACCCTGCGCCGGCCGGGCTATTGCGCCGCCTGGCACGCCTTGGTGCGCCTCGGGCTCACGGACGACACCCTGCGCCTGGGCAACGCCGAAACCATGACCTGGGCCGAGCTGGTGGCGGCCTACCTGCCGGTTTCGCCCGTTCCGAACCTGGAATTGTCGCTGCGGCTGGCGCAGTACCTGACCCTCGACCCGGCCGGGGAGGAAATGGGCCGCCTGAACTGGTTGGGCTTGTTTTCGGACCGCCCCGTGGGCCACGCCAATGCCACGCCGGCCCAGCTGCTGGAGCGCCTGTTGAGCGAAAAGTGGCAACTGCAGCCGCACGACCACGACCTGATTGTGATGCAGCACCTGTTCGAGTTTGAGCTGCACGGCGCCACCCACCGCCTCACCTCGTCGCTGACGGTGGTGGGCGACGATGCCACGCACACCGGCATGGCCAAAACCGTGGGTTTGCCGCTGGGCATGGCCGTGCGCCGGCTGGTGCGGGGCGAAGCGCCGCAACGCGGCGTGCTGATTCCGGTGCAGGCCGACTTGTACGAGCCCATTCTGGACGAGCTGGCGGCGGATTACGGCATTGTGTTTCTGGAGGAGGAGGAGCCAGCCTAATCCAGCCGACAATATCAGCAGCAACTGGCCGTTTCGCCTTCGCCATGCAAGACCTTTATGCCTACCTGCGCCTGCGCCGTCAACTCCTGCTCCGGCAGCTGCGCGAAGTTGGCTGGCTGCGGCTGGCCGTGCTACTGCCCCTGTTGGGGCTGGCCGTGGGCCGGGCGCTGGTGGTGGCGGCAACCAACTCCCAAGCGCGGTGGGTGGTACCCGTGGTAGTGGCGCTGCTGCTGGCATCGGCCCACCGGCAGCGGGACGATTTGCGTTTTCTGGCAATCAGCGCGCCGGCATTTCGCCGGTGGCTGGCGGTAGAGTACCTTCTTTGGGCCGTACCAGTGGCAGTGGTGCTGGCGCTGTTTCGGGACTGGGGCGCGGCGGTGCTCACGCTGCTGCTGGCACCGTGGGCGGCGGCGCTGCCTCCCGTGCGCGAGGCCCGTGGCACGCGCACCAAAAGCCGCAGCCTTTTCCGCAGCGAGGCATTTGAGTGGGTGAGCGGCCTGCGGGTAGTGGGCTGGGTGTGGCTGCCGCTGCTGGCCGGGGCCGTGTGGCAACACGACGCGCCGCTGGCCCCCATCGCCGCGCTGGCCGTCTGGCTGCTGGTGCTGCTGGGCTGCTACGGCGTGCCCGAGCCCCTCACCATGCTGGTGGCGGCGGCCCGCTCGGCCCGGCAGTTTTTGCGGCGCCGGCTGCTGCTGGGGCTGGGGTTGGGACTGCTCACGGCGGCGCCCTTTTTGGGGCTGTTGGCCGCCGGGCCGGCCGGAGTGGGCGGGGCGGTGGCCGTTGGGATATTCTGGCTGGGGTTGCTAGGGCTGATTATTCTGGCCAAGTATGCCTTTTATCTAAATGCCACGCAACTGCGCATCAGTCAGGCGTTGGTGGTGGGCGTGGCCCTGCTGCTGCCCGGTAACCCCGTTTATCCGGCGCTGCTGCTGGCGGCGGTGGGCGGCCTCATCTGGCAAAGCCAACGCAGGCTGCGGGCGGTGCTGGGGGAGGATGGGGCGGCCCGTGGTTTGCCTCACCGCCTGGATTTCTTTCTGATGGAGAAGGAGAAATGATTTTTAGCGCTAAGCGTGTTTTCCAATGCTCGAAATTATAAACCTGCGCAAATCTTTTGGCGCGCATGTGGTGCTGCACGACGTGAGCCTGACGCTGCGGCCCGGTACCATTCACGGGTTGGTGGGGGCCAATGGAGCCGGTAAAACCACGCTCATCAATTGTCTTTACGGGCTGGAAACTGGCTTTTCGGGAGTGGTGCGGGCTGCTACGGGCCCGGCCGTGCGCGAGCAAACGGGCCTGCTGCCCTACGAGCCGTTCTTTTACCCGCGCCTGACCGGGCGCGAGTACCTCGAATTCTGCCTCCAGGCGCGGGGCCGGCCGGTGGTCGACTTCACGGGCTGGAACCAACTGCTGGAATTGCCCCTCGACCAGTACGCCGATGAATACTCGGCCGGCATGCGCAAGAAGCTGGCCTTGCTGGCACTGCTGGTCCAGGATTTTAACTTCCTGATTCTGGACGAGCCGTTCAACGGGCTCGACCTGGAAGCCAATCTGCTGCTGAAAGCCATGCTGCGGCGGCTGCGCGACCGGGGCATGGGCATCCTGCTCACCTCCCACATTCTGGGCGCCCTTACCGAAACGAGTGACGAAATTTCGGTGCTAGTGGGCGGGCGGGTGCAGCGGCACTACGCGGCGGCAGAATTCGGAACCCTGGAAGCCGACTTGCTCAATAGCCTGCACCGCGAGAAGCTGGCGCTGCTGGCCGGGCTGGTGTAAGGCGAAGCCGGCGCGGCCGGCCTCACAGGGCCAGGTAAAACCCCGCGAGCAAGGCCCGGAACTCCGCCGAATACTGCGTGTCGTCGCCAGCTACCCGAATAACGAGCTCCGTTTCCTGCATTGCTCCCGTATCATGCCGAAACCCCGTGATGTGCCGTAGCGGCCGGCTGCCGGGCCGGTGCCGCACCACCAGCCGCGTGGTTGGTCGTAACCCACAGGCAGCTGCTTCCTGCTCAAATGCCTGCATCTCTGGGGGCGGTAGCAGCACGGTAAGCAAGCCGTCCGCCGCCAGAAACGCTGCCGCAAAAGCCGCTAGTGCTTCGAAAGAAAGCGTGTCGGCCGATTCGTGGCGGGCGGTGCTGCGGGCCGCATCGGGCGAGCGCAGCGACTGCCGGAAAAAGGGCGGGTTGCTGACGATGTGGCTGAACGGAAGCGGGCGGGTTGCCGCCAGCGCGGCCAGACTTTGGGCCCGCACCCGCAGGCGGGAACTCCACGGGCTGCCAGCGCAGTTGGCGGCGGCCTGGGCCGCAGCGGCGGCGTCAATCTCCACCGCTTCGATGACCACGGTGGGGTGGCGCTGGGCGGCCATTAGGGCCAGCAAACCAGTCCCGGTGCCGATGTCCAGCAGCCGGGTGGCGCCGCTGAGGTCGGCGGCGGCACCCAGCAGGCAGGCATCGGTGCTCACCTTCATGGCGCACTGGCCCTG
>JAYSZD010000464.1:0-4009 GCA_043738185.1 Hymenobacter sp.
GCGGACTTTCCCGAAACTGCGCCCAGTTGAGCTGGCCCACCCGGTTTTCGCGGCGCACGTAGTCGGCCAGCAGCAGCAGGCGCGGGCGCAGCTGGTAGCCGATGCTCTGGGTTTGTTCCAGCACCCGGCTGGCCCGGTTGCGCGCCTGCTCGCTGGCCCGGTCGCGCACCTGGTAGCTCACCCAGAGGTGGTAATAGGACCGGACACTCAGCTTGCCCGGCGCCCATGTGAAGCCCGGCTCCCAGTGCAGCAGGCGGTCGGCGTAGTTTTCGGCGCTCAGTCCCGCCCGGATAAACACCGTTTGGCGGTACTCGCCGGCCAGGCCCAGGGTGGTGCGAAAGGCCCCGGCCCAGCGCCCCGTCCAGGTGAAGCGGGCCAGGTGCTGAGCTTCGTCGCGGGTTTGCTGGTTGTCTTTGCTGGGCGCGTCCACCCGCAGCAGCTGGGCCGAGCCCAGCAGCGCCAGGGCGTGGCGGGCCGTAGGCAGCCAGGCGAGCGTGCCTTGCCAGAGCGTGGTTTGCTCGGTGATGTCTTTCACCTGCTCCCGGACCAAAGCAGTAGTCAGGCGGGCCGCGCTCAGGTTGCGCGAATTATCGAGATAGTAGGCTCGGGTTCGTTCGCGGAAATTAAAAACCACCGTGGCCTGCAGCTGCGGGCGGGCGTAGCGCAGCTCCTGGCGGGTGTCGAGCTCGCGCTGGCGGTAGCCCACGTCCTGCAATGTATCGACCGCTTCGGCCTGCCGCCGGTACCGGAAAGCGCGCGTGGGCAGCAGCACACTGTTGTCGGAACGTAGGGTAGTGAAGGCATTGATGCGGTAGGAAGCGCCGGCCTGCGCCAGCACCGTATCAG
Organism: Hymenobacter sp.; assembly: GCA_043738185.1. Taxonomy (GTDB): domain Bacteria; phylum Bacteroidota; class Bacteroidia; order Cytophagales; family Hymenobacteraceae; genus Hymenobacter. The sequence goes on from JAYSZD010000464.1 coordinate 847, forward strand.
ACTGAATGCGCTGCACGGAGCCCAACAGATAGTCTTCGGCGCGGTTGGTGCGGTAGCCCAGCCGGCCCTGCACTGTGAGCGGCGCGTTGGGCAAAAAGGCTTGCTCGCCCACGGCTTCGGCCACCAGCCGCTGCATGGTGCGCGGCCCTAATGCCGCGCGGGTGCCCAGCACGCGCAGGGCCAGCGGCGGCGCGGCGGTGCCATTGGCAAAATAGATGGCAGCAGCATCGAACCCGTAGGCCACCCCGGCATCGTTGCGGCCGTTGCGGCGGTCGGTGGCCAGACCACCGAGTACGGTCAGGCGCATTTGGGAAAGTGAATCTGTGGGGTGGCTGGGGCGCAGGCGGCGCTGGTAGCCCAACCGGGCCAGCCACAGGCCGCTGCGGGTGGCATTGGCGCGGCTTTGGTCGTAGTGCAGCTGCTGGCCCAGCTGCCAGTGGTTGGCGGCATCCAGCGTGAAAACGTGGGCGACGTCGGCGCCGTAATCTTCCCGCACAAACGGCGGCGTACCCCGCGAATCGTAAATCATGTCGGTGCCCAAGCGGTAGCGCAGCTGCTGGCGCGGCCCCAGGCGCAGGTAGCCGCGGGCGCCCGAGGTTTGCACAAAGGTGCTCAGGCCCACGCGCCGGGCCCGCGCCAGCAGCAGCAGCGCGGTATCGGGTACCGCCGGCCGGAGGCCACTGAATACCGGACCAAAGGGCGTGGCCCCCACCAGCACCTGCGCGCGCGCCGACAGGCCACCAAGTACTATCAATAGCAGTAAAATTCCTGGTTTGGCCGCGTGCCGGCAGCGGAACTGGTGGAGCGCCAGCCCTCTGTCCAAAACCGCCGGTAACCACTGTATTATCACGCATTAACGACTGTGTTTTGGTGAGTTCACAGAGCCGTAGCGGGAAGGTAGCGCCTACGCCGGTAGGGATTGGGAAATAGTTTTTCGTTAGGTTAGCTGTATATAATGCTACTGGGTCGGCAACCGTGCATTTTCTATGGTTCGGGCTTAACCCGGACGTTTTACTTTTTCTACTATTACTTATATGACTAGCTCCTTTGCATCCCGCCTCATCGCCATTATCCCGATGGCTATGCTGCTATTTAATGCGCCCGCCGCGCGGGCCCAGCGTGTGCTGTGGGCCGCCCGCGTGGTCGATGTTTCTTCGCAAAAAGCCGAAGGCAAGGCCCCGTTTGCTCCTTCCCAGGTGCTGGGCATACCCAATGCGCTGCCGCTGGGCCAAATCAGCAACGACGCCTGGATTCCGAAGAAGGAAGGTGCCAACGAGTTTATTGAGGTTCGGTTTGCCCGGTCCATCGCGGCTCAGCAGGTAACCATTGTCGAAAACTTCAACCCCGGCTCTATTACCAAAGTCGAGCTGGTAGACACCAAGGGCAACAAGCACGAAGTGTACACCAATGCCACGCCGGGCCCGATTCCAGAGCCTTTTCGCACCCTCGAAATCCGGTTTCCCGTGGCTGAATACCGCACCCTGGGCGTGATAATACGCATGAACACCGGCAAGGTGGAAGGCGTGAATCAGATTGACGCCATCGGGGTGGCCGATGTGGCCTCCACCATGGTAAAGCAGGCCTTTGATGCGCCCAAAGGCCCGGATGCGGTGCTGTCCACACAATTCGATTCGTCGCTGGTGAACCTGGGTCCGAACGTGAATACCCGCTATGTAGACACGCACCCCGTCATTTCGCCCGACGGCCGCACGCTGTACTTCGCCCGGCAAAACCACCCCGGTAACGTGGGCGGCGTGCGCGACCCACAAGACATCTGGGTGTCGCGCCTGGTATCGGGCAAGAACAAGACCTGGGGCCCGGCCAAAAACATGGCCGAGCCCAGCAACACCCCCGAAGACCCCAACGGCCTGGCTTCGGTATCGGCTAACGGCCAGTCGGCCCTGCTCATCGGCGTGTACGAAGACGGCCTGATGCAGCCCAAAGGCTTCAGCATGAGCCGCCGCTCGGCCATTGGCTGGAGCAAACCCACCACGGTGAAAATTGACGACTACTACAACAAAGACCCCGAGCACATCGACGCCTGCCTGGCCACGTCGGGCAGGGCGCTGCTGATGGCCCTGGAGCGCAACAACGGCATCGGCGGCCAGGATATTTACGTGAGCTTTCCCAAGCCCGACAAGCTGCCTGGCGCCATGGCCGACCCCAAAAAGCAGGCGGAATGGACCAAACCGCTGAACCTGGGCCGCAATGTGAACACCGACAAAGCCGATTTCGCCCCCTTTCTGGCCGCCGACGAGAAAACCTTGTATTTCGCCAGCGAAGGCCGCGGGGGCTACGGCAAATCCGACATTTTTTACTGCAAGCGCCTCGACGACACCTGGACCAACTGGAGCCCACCCCGCAACCTGGGCCCGGTGGTGAACTCCCCGGATTTTGATGCCTACTACACCGTGTCGGCCGCCGGCCAGGATGCCTACCTCGTGTCGTCGCGCAACGGCACGGACGGCTCCAAGGACATTTTCCGCATCTCGCTCGCCCCCGCTTTCCAGCCCGAAGTGGTGACGCTGGTAACCGGCCGCGTGCTCGATGTGAATACGAACAAGCCCATCCGAGCCATTATTCACTACGAAAACCTGCTCACCGGCGAGGAAATCGGGGTGACGGAAACCGACCCCAAGGACGGGTCCTACACCATTGTGTTGCCCAGCGGCGTGCAGTACGGCTACCGCGCCGAAGCCGTGGGCTACATCGCCGAAAATGCCAACCTCGACGTGACGGCCAAGGAAAAGTACTCAGAGCAGAAAGAAGACCTGTTCCTCGTGCCCTTCAACGTGGGCCAGACGGTGAAGCTGAACAACATCTTCTTTCAGCAAAGCAAGTACTACCTCAACACCAACTCTTATCCCGAGCTGGCACGCCTCATCCGCATCATGAAAGATTATCCATCGGTGGAAATCAAGATTTCCGGCCATACCGACAACCAGGGCGACCCCGCCCTGAATCTCAAGCTAAGCCAGGACCGGGTGAACGAGGTGAAAAAGTACCTCAGCAGCCACGGCGTCAACGGTGGCCGTATCACCACCGAAGGCTTCGGCGGTAGCAAGCCCATCGCAAGCAACGACCAGGAAGAAACCCGCTCCAAAAACCGGCGCGTGGAGTTTACGATTACGAAGAAGTAGGCCTCTTTGGGTCAGTTAAAAAT
>JAYSZD010000465.1:0-4009 GCA_043738185.1 Hymenobacter sp.
GTGCCCCTGAACCCCTCATTGAAGCTGGTGATTGAACACTACCAGGCCCGCCGGGCGCGGGAGTTTGGCCCGGCCGCAGGGCCGCTGCTCCTCACCGACAAAGGCGAGCCCATGTACGAGAAGTTCGTGTACCGTACCGTGAAGCGCTACCTCAGCCAGATTACAACGTCGAGCGCGCAGCAGCACCCGCACGCGTTGCGCCATGCCTTTGCCACGCACTTGCTGGGCAAGGGCGCCGACCTCAATTCCATCAAAGAGCTGTTGGGGCACGCCAGCCTGGCGGCTACCCAAGTCTACACCCACCTATCCGTTGATAGGCTGAAATCCGTATTTGAACAAGCTCATCCACGGGCTTGAGTTTCCTTTACCTTTTTACCTCTTAACCAACTGCTTTATGAAAGTACAGATGCATTCGGTGCACTTCGACGCCGACCAAAAACTGCTTGATTTCGTGCAGCAACGCCTCAATAAGCTTGAGACTTTTTACGACAAAGTAACCGGAGGCGAAGTTATTATGCGCCTCAACAACAAAGACGGAATCGAGAACAAAACCATCGAAATAAAGCTGCTGGTGCCCGGTACTACGCTTTTCAGCCAGGAAGACGCCGCGTCCTTCGAAGCTGCCGCCGATGCCGCCGCCGATAGCCTGCGCCGCCAAATCACTAAATACAAGGAGAAGTCCAACGCGCACTAAACAGAGCGGTTAGCTGACAGCTTTTAGCTGTTGGCTCCTCAACTATTTTAAACGAAAAAGCCCCGCTTGATTATGTCAAGCGGGGCTTTTTACGAGGAAGCTGTAAACTAACAGCTTTCAGCTAAGGGCTAGTCAAGGCCGAATTCGGCCTTAATCTGGGGCACGTAATCGAGCTTTTCCCACGTGAAGGTTTCGAAGGTTTTTACGCTGCCGTCCTTCATGGTGGCTTGCACGGTGCCAGGCTGCCGGCCCATGTGGCCGTAGGCCGCGGTTTGGGCAAAAATGGGGTTTTGCAGGCCAAAGCGCTGCACAATGGCGTAAGGCCGCAGGTCGAAAAGCTTATTCACTTTGTCTGCGATTTCCCCGTCGGTGAGCGTGGTGCCGTGGCTGCCCTGGACCTTGGTTGTGCCATAGGTAGTCACGAACACGCCCACTGGCTGGGCCACGCCAATGGCGTAGGCTACCTGCACGAGTACTTGGTCGGCCACGCCGGCCGCCACCAGGTTTTTGGCAATGTGCCGGGCCGCGTAGGCCGCCGAGCGGTCAACTTTAGAAGAGTCTTTACCGGAGAAAGCCCCGCCGCCGTGGGCGCCCTTGCCGCCGTAGGTATCCACGATGATTTTACGGCCGGTGAGGCCGGAATCGCCGTGGGGGCCGCCGATAACGAACTTGCCGGTGGGATTGATGTGGTAGATAATCTGGTCGGTGAACAGGGCCTGCGCTTCGGCGCTCAATCCTGCTTTCACGCGGGGAATGAGGATAGCAAGCACATCGGCCTTGATGCGGTCCAGCATCACGGTTTCAGAAGGGTCGAACTCGTCGTGCTGCGTACTGATGACGATGGTGTCGATGGCTTCGGGCAGGTGGTCGTCGGAGTAGCGAATCGTGACCTGGCTCTTGGCATCGGGGCGCAGGTAGGTCATGTCGCGGCTTTCGCGGCGGATGGCGGCCAGCTCCTGGAGCAGACGGTGCGACAAATCCAGCGCCAGAGGCATGTAATTGGCCGTCTCGTGGCTGGCGTAGCCGAACATCATGCCTTGGTCGCCCGCGCCCTGGTCCTCGTCCTTGGCGCGCTCCACGCCCTGGTTGATGTCGGGCGACTGCTCGTGCAGGCGGTTCATTACCTCGCAGGTGTCGGCATTGAACAGGTATTCTGGCTTGTCATAGCCGATGCGGCGAATGGTTTCGCGGATAATGGGCTCGGCATCGACGTGAGCTGTGGACTTAATTTCGCCGGCTACCAGCGCAAAGTCCGTGGTTACGAGGGTTTCGCAAGCAACTTTGGCGGTCGGGTCCTGGCGGAGGTACTCGTCGAGGATGGCATCGGAAATCTGGTCAGCAACTTTATCAGGATGACCTTCCGAAACCGATTCGGAAGTGAACAGATAGGGCATTGATAGCGCGAAAAGAGCAAAAAGAAAAGACAAGGGGACCCACCAGGCTGCGAACAACAGGCGGGCGCTGGGCAAAACTACGGAAATCCGGGCTATTGGGAACGGCCGCTGGTACAGGTCCGGCCGCAAGCACTCAGAATTTCAACCCAATAACCACACCGTACGCACGCTTTCCTAATGGCCGCAGCTCCTTACGTAAGCTGCGGTGTTGGCGAAGCTTCTTAAAGCTGCGCCAAGCGGCCACCGTCCACCGCGAGGGTGGTGCCGTGGATGAAGCTGGCTTCGTGTGAGGCCATGAAAGCAATGGCAGCGGCCAATTCCTGGGGCCGTCCCACGGTGGCTTTGTCAATGACTTCGACGCCGTTTTCCACGTTCGGGTTGGTCCAGAGCATGGGGGTGTCCACGGCGCCGGGGGCCACGGCGTTGATGCGGATTTGCCGGAAATCAAGCTCCCGGCTCATGCCACGCACGAAGGCTTCCATAGCGCCTTTGCTGGTGGCGTAGGGCACTACGCTGGCCGTGGTTTGGTGGGCGTGCACCGAGCTGATGGCCACAATGGCGCTGCCCTTGGGCATGTGCGGCAGGCAAAGCTGCGTGAGCTGCGCCAGAGAGCGCAGGTTAACCTGCATGAGCAGGTCCCATTCGCCCAGAGGCAGGTCTACGAGGGACTCGAAAGTCATCATGGCCGCGTTGCATATCAGCACGTCCACGCGGTGGTATTTCGTCACCACCTTCTCTACCGTAGCTGCGATGGCCTTGGGCTGGGCCAAGTCACAGGCCAGGAAAATAGCCGTTCCTCCGGCTTTAGTAATGGTGGCTACCGTTTCAGCCCCTTCTACCGCATCGCGCCCCAGCACTATCACCGTGGCGCCTTCGGCACCCAGCCGCACGCAGGTGGCGCGGCCAATACCCGACGTTCCGCCCGTCACCAGGCACACTTTATCTGTAAATCGCATTAGTAATTCAAAAGGAGGTGTTAGTTGGCAGTTGCTGGTTATCAGAGCAGTTCCCGAGTCAGTGGATAGAATTAAAAATTAAAGATAAGTAAGGTGCTGAAAAACAGGTTCTTAATTCTTTATTTTTAATTCAACCAGAAAGTGTACAGCAATCCCGAAATTGCGGTGGTTCATTATGTATTCTGACCACTGACAACCAGCAACTGCCAACTAAAGAAGTAGGGGCGATGTTTAAACCAAGCCTACCACCGGGGCCTGCATTTTCTCGCAAACCAGCACCATCGGCCGGCCGCGCAGGTCCGTGGTGGCAAAAAGGTACACCTCGCCGCCCTCCCGAATGCCGGTATGGCGCCGAAAATCGGCCACCGATTCCGGGAAGTTGCGGGTGGTAACGTGCGCCCTGGCCTCGGGCCCCAAGTGCGCTTTCAGCGCGTGCCCGTCGGCTTTTTCCACGGCTTTTACCCGGAAAATGCGCCCCGGAAAGTCAGTCCGTAGCACTTCCGATGTGTAGAGATGGCTGTGCTGGTGCAGCTTGAGCAGCTCAAACGCGGTGCCGATGCTGCGGAAGGCCCCCGCCTTGAGCACCGCCGCGTTGGGCTCGTACAAATACTGCTGGGCTTCGGCGTAGCGGGGCGTGGCCCGGGCCTCGCGGGCGCGGTTGAGGCGGAATTCCTGCTGGCTGCCGTCTCGGCGCAGGTTCAGGGCATAACGTTCGGGGTCCACGGCGGGCTCCTGGCCCAGCTCGTACAGCACCTCCTTCACCTCGTTGTCCACAGCCAGCACCCACAGCCGGCGCACGTGCCCCAGGCCCTGCACGGCGTGCTCAATGTCGAGCATGGGCGAGGTTTTGAGCAGCACCTTATCGGCCTTGTGCAATAGCAGCGGCAGTAGCTTCACCACGTCGGGCTCGCAGTCGCGCAACAGAAAAATCTTGCGGGCGGCGGTGTTGCGCCGCGCCGGGTCGA
>JAYSZD010000466.1:0-1646 GCA_043738185.1 Hymenobacter sp.
CAGTAGTCGAGAAAGGCCTGCGGGGCGCGGGTGAGTTGCGGGCACTCGGCCGGCTGTTTTTTGCAGGCGCCCAGGGTGGCGGCCAGCAGCAGGCAGAAATAGAAGTGTTTCATGGTTTAGCGGGTAATGGTGAAGGTGAGGAGTTCCCAAATTTGGTTGTTGGTGTACACGACTTTGGTCACGCCCACGTAACGGCTGTAATAGATGTGGCGAATCCAGTTTCTTTGCGTCGAATCGACCTTGCTGCCGTAGTCGGGAATGAGGTGTACAGAGTGGCGGAACGTGCCGGCGGGGGTGACGACGGCGGCCGTGTCAACGAAGGTGAGGCGGTCGAGCAGCTTCTGCCCCAGGCGGATGGGGTAGCCAAACCCGACCTCGGGGGAGTACAGGGTTCCCACGCTCGATAGTTGGTTCATGACCCAATCTTCTCCGTGAAAAATCGGGTCGGAGGCCAGGTACTCCGTTCCGGGTTGGTTCGCGCCGGGAAAGTAGGTGCGGTTGGAATGGGTGATGCTGACCTGGTAGCCCTGCACGCAGGGCACGCGGTTGTCCCCGTCGCTGTAGCGGGTGCTGTGGCTTTCGCGGGCAGAGCTCACGCGCATGGTGTCGTACACGGCCGGGCTGGCGCCGCGTAGCTGGTAGACCCAGGTGCTGCCTTCGGGGAAGTACCAGTAGTCGAGAAAGGCCTGCGGGGCGCGGGTGAGCCGCGGGCACTCGGCCGGCTGTTTCTGGCAGGCGCCCAGGGTGGCGGCCAGCAGCAGCGCCGCTAACGCGGAGTGGTAACTTTTTCTCATGGGGGTAGACGAGGAGGAAAGAGGCGGAAATATACCGCATTTAATGAACAACTACCAATGGGGAAAACTTGGCTACCAACGGGGCTACCGGCCCGCGGGCCGGTCCTTCCGCAGCCTTTGGCGTAATTTCGCCGTAAGCGCGGCCATCCCACCACTCTTTTTATGAACATAACCAAACTTCTTGTTGCCAATAGGGGCGAAATTGCCATTCGCGTGATGCGAGCGGCTACGGAGCTCAACATCCCCACCGTTGCCGTCTACACCTACGAGGACCGGTATTCGCTCCACCGCTACAAAGCCGATGAGGCTTACCAGATTGGCCGCGACGACGACCCGCTGAAGCCCTACCTCGATATTGAAGGGCTGATTCGCGTGGCCAAAGTCAACGGCGCCAACGCCATTCACCCCGGCTACGGCTTCCTGAGCGAAAATGCCACGCTCTCGCGCCGCTGCGCCGAAGAAGGCATCGTCTTTATCGGCCCCCGGCCCGAGGTCATGGAAGCCCTCGGCGACAAGGTGCGCGCCAAGGAGGTGGCCAAACAGTGCCAGGTACCCCAGATTGAGAGCAGCGAGGCCGAGCTGGTCGATTTTGAAACCGCCAAAACCGAGGCCAACCGCATTGGCTACCCCGTGATGCTGAAGGCGGCCAGCGGCGGCGGCGGCCGCGGTATGCGCGTCATCCGCGACAACGACCAGCTGGAAAAGGGCTTTTTTGAGGCCCGTAACGAGGCCCTGAATGCCTTTGGCGACGATACCGTGTTCCTGGAAAAGTACGTGGAGCGCCCCAAGCACATCGAGGTGCAGCTCGTGGGCGACCAGCACGGCAACCTCGTGCATCTCTACGAGCGCGAC
>JAYSZD010000467.1:0-10637 GCA_043738185.1 Hymenobacter sp.
TGTTCGACCCCGAGCCACAGGCTCGAACCCAACGGGCAGCGCGTCAGAGACGCGCGCCAGCAAGTGCCTGCATAAGGTCAGTTAAAAGTTAAAATCAGGCTTGATGCGTTTAACGCTGTACATGAAGCGTGAAACCGCTCTAGCCAACAACTGCCAACCGACAACCAACAACTAAGAACCGTTTATGCGTCTGCATTTCCTCATAATAGCCGCTGCCGTACTGCTTGTTCTTCCGGCGCAGGCCCAGGATTCTCCCAAGAGCTGGGCGCCGGTGAGTGGGACCGCGCTGGCCAACGACTATGCCCGCCGCGGTGAGCACGAAAAGGCGGTGTTTCTCCTGGAAAAGCTACCCAGTGCCGAGCAAACGAGCCCCAGCGTATTCCCCGTGTATCTGGCCTCGTTGCAGGCCCTGAAGCGCTACAAAGAAGCCGAGAAGCTGGCCAAAAAAGCCACGAAGCAGCACCCGGAAGACGCCACCACGGGCGTGGCCCTGGGGGGAGTGTACGCGGCGGCCGGCGACGCCCCCGCCGCCGACAAGCAGTGGCAGAAGGTGCTGAGCCAGCTCACGCCGCCGCAGGTGCAGCCCGTGGCCTCCGAGTTTAGCCGCCGCGAATTGCCGCAATGGACCGAGCGCACCTACCTGCGCGGCCGGGCGCTAGCCAAAAACGACACCGAATACGCCCCGCAGTTGATTCAGCTCTACACCCAAAGCCAGAACCAGGCCCAGGTGCTGGCCGAAACCCTGCGCCTGATTGCGCTCGATGAAAAGCAGCTGCCCTTTGTGCGCAACATGCTGCAAAATGCCCTGCGTGAAGAAAAGGACTTCGATACGCTCGAAAAACTACTGCTCACGGCCACCCAGGAGCATCCCGAACAGGCGAGCTACAGCGAGCTGCTGCTGTGGCTCCAGATGCAGCGGCGCGACTTTGCGGGGGCCCTCGTTCAGGCCCGCGCCCTGGACCGGCGTGGGCGCGGCGCGGGCATCCGGGTGATGGAGCTGGCCGCCATCGCGCAGCAGAACAAGGACTACGAGAGCGCCATTGAGGGCTTTGGCTACGTGGTCCGCGAATATAGTGACGGCCCTTATGGCAACCTGGCCCGCCAGCGCCTGCTCCAGGCCCGCGAGGCGCAGGTGCGCGAAACCTACCCGGTGGATTTGACCAAAGTGCGCGCGCTGGTAACCGATTACGAACTGCTGCTGACTGAGCAGGGCCGCACCCCCGACACGGCGCCGGTGCTTCGTAACCTGGCCAATCTGCACGCCTTTCAGCTCAATGAGCGCGACAAGGCCATTACCCTGCTGCAGGAAATAATCGATATGCCCCGCGCCGGCAACGACGTGGTGGACGAAGCCAAGGTGACGCTCGGCGACTTGTATTTGCTGAAAGCGGAGCCCTGGGAGGCCACGCTCCTGTATTCGCAGGTGGAGAAATCGCACAAGGATTCGCCGCTGGGCTACGAAGCCAAGCTGCGCAACGCCCGCCTGAGCTACTATGCCGGCGACTTCAAGCTCGCCCAAAGCCACCTCGATATCCTGAAGGAAGCCACCACCCGCGAAATTGCCAACGACGCCATGCAGCTCTCGCTGCTGATTCAGGACAACACCGTGGAAGACACGTTGGGCCTGGGCCTGCGCGCCTTTGCCGCCGTGGAGCAGCTCGTGTTTCAGAATAAGATTAAAGAGGCCATTGCCGGGCTGGATAACCTGCTGGAGAAGTTTCCCGGCCATCCTCTCTCCGACGACACGTACTACCTGAAAGCCCAGCTGCAGCGACGGACCGGTGATTTCGCCGCCGCCACGGCTACGCTCGAACGCATCACCAACAACCCCAAATACGACGTGCTGAGCGACGACGCCCTGTTCCTGCTGGCCCGGATTCAGGAAGAGGACCTCAAGGACAAGGGCAAAGCCCAGGAGCTATACAACCAGGTAATTACTAAATACCCCGGCAGTATCTACGTGGCCGAAGCCCGCAAGCGCTTCCGCAAGCTGCGCGGCGACGGCGTGTAGGAACGTGCCTTGGCGCGTTCGGCATCCGCATTGTCTGGGGCATTGAGAAAGATGCTACCAACCCGAGGCGTAGAACGCGCCAAGGTGCGTTTCTACCCGAAGAACACGAACATCACGACCAGCGCCAGAATAAATACCACGTACATTAACCCATCGGAAAGGATGTATTGGCGGTACTTGCGGTAAAATTCCTGGAGTTGGCGCATGGGTTACGGCTAGGGTGCGCCGGGGCTCAAAGGTAAGTCCGCTGGAGCGGGGGAGGGGTTTGGTCGTACTTTTGGGGCCATTTCTACGACGTATCAAATGCCCATATCCGCTAGTAAGAGCTGGAATTGTATCCCCGAACCGGACCCTCAGCAGGTCAACCGCCTGGCTGAGGCCCTCTTCATTGCCCCCGAAATAGCGGCCCTGCTGGTGCAGCGCGGCATTGACACGCCTGCCGCCGCCGCCGCTTTTTTCCACCCCGACCTGCGCCAGCTGCCCAACCCGCTGCTGATGCGCGACATGGACCGCGCCGTGGCCCGCCTCAGCCAAGCCCTCAACGAAGGCGAAAAAGTGATGGTGCTGGGCGACTACGACGTAGACGGAATCACGTCGGTGGCTACGGTGATGAGCTACCTCACGCCTTTGTTTGGCGAGGAGCGGCTCCGTGACTACATCCCGGACCGCTACACCGAAGGCTACGGCATCTCCGAAAAGGCCATTGACTTTGCCGCCGCCAACGGCTTCACGCTCATTGTTGCGCTCGACTGCGGCATTAAAGCTGTGGAGCAGGTGGATTACGCGACCAGTAAGGGCGTCGATTTCATCATTTGCGACCACCACCTGCCCGGCGAGGAGCTGCCGGCCGCCGTGGCCGTGCTCGACCCCAAGCGCGCCGACTGCGCGTATCCATACAAAGAGCTTTCGGGCTGCGGCGTGGGCTTTAAGCTGATGCAGGCCCTGGGCGAGCATTTGGGCCTGCCCGAAGCCCCGTTGCACGACTTGTTGGACCTGGCCACCGTGAGCATCGCCGCCGATGTGGTGCCCATTACGGGTGAAAACCGGATTCTGGCCGCTCACGGACTTCGTCGATTCAACGAAGACGCGCACTTGCTGCGGCCCGGCCTGGCGGCCCTGCGCGAGCTGGCCACCCTGCGCGAAGGCGCATTGGGCATCAGCAGCCTCATTTTTGGTTTTGCGCCGCGCATCAATGCGGCCGGCCGCATGGGCGACGCCCGCCGCGCCGTGGCCATGCTGCTGGCCCCCGACCAGCAGGAGGCCCGCTACACCGCCGAAGTGGTGGACCAGATGAACCAGCAGCGCCGCGGCTCGGACCAGCAAACCACTCAGGAAGCCCTGGACATGATTTCCGGCAGCCCCACCCTGCAAAACGCCCGCGCCACGGTGCTCTACAAAGCCGACTGGCACCAGGGCGTGCTCGGCATCGTGGCCTCGCGCTGCCTCGACCAATACTACCGCCCCACCGTCATTCTCACCCAGCGCGACGGCAAGGCTACCGGCTCGGCCCGCTCCGTGGCCGGGTTTGATGTGCACGGCGCCCTCGAAGCCTGCGCCCCGCTGCTGGACCAGTTTGGCGGGCACCGCGCCGCCGCCGGCCTCACCCTGAAGGTGGAAAACGTGCCCGCTTTCCAGCGTCGCTTCGAGGAAGTGGTGGCCGATACCCTCACCACCGAGCACCTGGTGCGCCCGGTGGAAATAGCCGCCACGCTGCCGTTGGGGCACATCAACGAAAACTTTTTTGCCGAGTTGCGCCGCATGGAGCCTTTCGGGCCTGGCAATCCCAACCCGGTATTTGCCTCGCAGCGGCTGGTGGCCGTGCCCCATAGTGCCCGCGTGGTAGGGCAGGGGCACCTCAAGCTGCGCCTGGCGTCGGCCGATGCCCAGGGCCCGGCCGTGGACGCCATCGGTTTTGGCCTGGCCGATTATTTGCCCGATATTGAGCAGGGCCAGCCCTTCAGTGCCTGCTACACGGTGGAGCTGAACGAGTACCGCGGCCAGCGCAGCGTGCAGCTCCGGCTGCTGGACGTGCGCTGGGAGTAAGCTTACTTCTGGCACAAACACAAAAGGCAACGCCCGTGACTGACTCAGTTACGGGCGTTGCCTTTTGCATCAAATGTCCGGCGCTATTCCGTTGGCATAGGGCGCGTTCGGAAGTAGTAAGTACTGGTTTTGGCCTTGCCGTCGGGCTTGCGCGTGCGCTGGATATAGTCGCCGGGCACCAGCAGCCACTTGCCGCTCTGTACTATTCCCGAAGACGCGTATTTGGTGGGAATGTACTCAAACAGCTCTAGTCGGACCAATTGGTCCTGTACGTAGCGTTCGGTTAGCAAGAGTCGGCCGTCTTGTGTCCGATACTCGATTTTCTCGATTTTGGTGCCGGTGGTTTTGTGCTTGATTGTGTGTGCTTTAAGTGCGACACGTCCGGAAGGAGGGGAATTGTAGCTGATAATTTTGCGGCGTAGCCCTCTGATTCCGGTGAATGAAGTGCTGAAAACCCGCAACAGTTTATCGATTTCGCTGCGGTAGATGGCGGCTTTGGCCAGCACCGAATCGTGCGCGGCCGTGTAGCGGGCGGCTTGTGGCGTTAGGGCCGTGGTTTCGGCGGTGGTCTGGGCCTGGGCCGGTGCAGCGGCCCCCAGCGTGAGCAGCCCCGCTGCCCCGATAAGTAGGCTTTTTGAGAACATAGAACAGAATGTAGTAGAAAATTTCCGAAAGATATACCCGGCTGCCTATCCCCGCATCACGCGCCACACCCACCACAACAGCGGCAGTTGCAGCGGCAGCCGTCCCCACGCCACCCAGCCCGGAATGCCGAGCTGCTCATGAATCAGGGCCATGTGCACGTTGGCCGGAAACACGGCCACCAGCAGCGCCAGCAGGCCCCAGCCGGCCATGTGCCGGGTGCGGGCGAACAGCAGCCCCAGCCCGCCCAAAATCTCAAAAAAGCCACTCGCGTACACCAGCGCCAGCGGTTGGGGCAGCGCCGGCGGCATAATGGCCAAGTAGGTAGCCGGGTGCAAAAAATGCCATAGGCCGGCCGCCATAAAAATCAGGGCCAGCGTATAGCGGCTAAAAAGTTGGAGCGTCATATGTTCGTAAAGGTGGGCCTGAAAGGCGTGGCATCGGCCGATGCCACGCCTTTCGGGCCCGTGCAGGGGGAATAATTCTCCGTAACCCGTGAGAGTTTTTGTTCTTCAGATTGTTGGGCATCAAACGGCCCGCGTCACCGGATACCTTGCCCGCCCCGCGCGCCGGCCGTACTTTTGTCGCAATTAATCCATTTTCCCACCCTGTCCATGCAAACCGCCACTTCCACTAATATTTATCAGCTGACCGAAGAGCAGCTGGCCGTGCGCGACGCCGCCCGTGATTTTGCCCAGAGCGAACTGTGGGCCGGGGTCATCGAGCGCGATGAGCACCAGAAATTTCCCGCCGCGCAAGTTAAAAAGATGGGCGAGCTGGGTTTTATGGGCATGATGGTGAGCCCCGAGTACGGCGGCAGCGGCCTCGACACCGTGAGCTACGTGCTGGCGATGGAGGAAATCAGCAAAGTCGATGCCTCCTGCTCGGTTATTATGAGCGTGAACAACTCGCTGGTGTGCTGGGGCCTGGAGCAGTACGGCACCGAGGAGCAGAAGCAGAAGTACCTGCCGCGCCTGTGCTCGGGCGAAATCATCGGCGCCTTCGCCCTGAGCGAGCCCGAAGCCGGCTCCGACGCCACCAGCCAGCGCACCACCGCCGAGGACATGGGCGACTACTACCTATTGAACGGCACCAAGAACTGGATTACCAACGGCACCACTGCCTCGGTGTACCTCGTCATAGCTCAAACCAACCCGGAACTGAAGCACCGCGGCATCAACGTGCTGATTGTGGACAAGGACATGCCCGGCTTCATCCAAGGCCCCAAGGAGAACAAACTCGGCATCCGCGGCTCCGACACCTGCTCGCTGATGTTCACCGACGTGAAGGTGCCCAAGGAAAACCGCATCGGCGACGACGGCTTCGGCTTCAAGTTCGCGATGCAGGTGCTGGCCGGCGGCCGGATTGGTATTGCCGCGCAGGCCCTCGGCATCGCCTCCGGCTCGCTGGAGCTCAGCCTGAAATACGCCAAGGAGCGCAAAGCTTTTGGGGTGGAAATCGCCAAGCACCAAGCCATTCAGTTCAAACTAGCCGACATGGCTACCAACATCGACGCCGCCCGTCTGCTCTGCTTGCAGGCCGCCGCTGACAAGGACAACCACGCTGACTACGCCAAATCCGGCGCCATGGCTAAGCTGTTCGCTTCTAAAGTGGCCATGGATTCGGCCGTGGAGGCCGTTCAGATTCACGGCGGCTACGGCTTCGTGAAGGAATACCACGTGGAGCGTTTCATGCGCGATGCCAAAATCACTCAGATTTATGAAGGCACTTCAGAGATTCAAAAAATTGTGATTTCGCGGGAAATTCTCAAGTAATGGCCAAATAGCCTAAAAGTCAGATTCATTGTACAAAACCCAGCCAAATTCTGGCTGGGTTTTAGTTTTTATGGATTTTAAGCTGTTATATTGCATTGCGGTAACTATTTTGTTACCCAATCTGCTACCCCCTCTGGCCACTCCGGCACCACGAATTATGGAAGATTACAATAAAGTCATCGAGTCGCTCGGCGTCCGCTACATCAAGGCTAAAAACCTAGTGCTGCACCAGCCCTTCACGGTGCGCAACTCCTACGATGTTGGCAACAACCTCATTCTGCTGCACAAAGGGCACATCACGTTTGGCGAAGAAGAAATGGTGGTGGAAGAAGGCGAGATGCTCTTCATTCCCGGCGGCCGGGCCACGCGCGTTAGCTACGGCCAGGACCAGAAAAGCCGCGTTATTTCCAACGACGACCTGATTACCAACAAAGACAAGTTCTTTCATTCCAATGAAGACCTCGACCTTATCGGCGATGCCGAAGAAAGCCACAGCTTCGTGAGCTTCGAAGCCAAGGTGTTTGACTCGGTCAATTTCTTCGCTTCGCTCGACGTGCCGGCCTTCCTCATCTCGGGGCAGCCCAAGCTGGCCAATCTGGTGATTAAAGTGGTGGAAGAGAGTATTCAGGACCTGCCCGGCCGCGAGCGCCTCATCAACATCTATACCGAGAACATTGTGGTGGAAGTGGTGCGCTACGTGCTGCGCAACAACATGTTTGTGGAGCAGCTGGCCACCAACAGCACGTATTTTAAGGACCCGCGCCTGATTGACCTGTTCAACTACATCAAGGAGAACCTGGGCGGCGACCTCAGCAACAAGGTGCTGAGCGGTGTGGCTAACGTGAGCGAGGACTACGTGGGCCAGTACTTCAAGATGCTGACCAACATCAACCCGCAGGACTACATTGAATACCAGCGCATGGAGCGTGCCGTGTTCCTGCTGCGCACCACCAAGAAAAGCATCCGCGACATCGGCAAAGAAGTGGGTTACAAAGACACCGCCTATTTCTGCCGCCGCTTCAAGATGATGTTCGGCATCCCGGCCGGCAAAATGCGCCGCCGCGAGTCGGCCATGAATATTTAACGGTTAGCGGTTAGTTGTTAAGGGTTAGTGGTTAGGTCTGTCCATCAGCCGCTAACTGTTAACCCCTAATCATTAACCACTAAAAAAGCCCCGTTTCAGTAAGAAACGGGGCTTTTTTAGTGGTTAATGATGTTGACTCGTTATTCGGTAGGACGGGCATTATCGGTTTTTGAGCTGGAGTGGCTCTCCGACCTGCGGGTGCTGAAATCACCATCCGAAGCCGTCAGGCCAAAGCCCGAATCGGTATTGCTGCTGCCGTACTTGCTGCCACTGTTGCCATAGGGCGAACCGCTGTCGGTGCGGCCACTACCGGCGCTAACGCGGCGGCTGTTGGACGCGTCGGGGGCTTGGTAGCCGCGGCTGGAGCGCCGCCCGTAGCTGCTGCCTTGGCGGTCGTTGCGCGACTCCGTGTTATCAGATTTACCCTTGCGGGTGGCCAGGTAGCCAATGCCGGCCGCCAGCAGGGCGCCGCCCACAAGTTTCTGGGTGGTGGTGAGGTCATTGACGCGGGTTGCGGCGCGGGAGCTCCAGTCTTTCACGCTTTGGGGCAACCGGTTCACGTTGTTGAGAACCCCGGAATCCTCAATCCACTTTTTACCGCCTTCGAGCGCTTTGTTGAAGGCATTGCCGCTGGTTTCGTTGTCCTGGGCATTCTGCGGGCTCTCGGGCTGGGCGCTGGCAGCGGGCTGGGCAGTGCTACGGGCCGAGCCCGACTTGCGCGAGGCACCAGCCGTAGCCAGAGCTTCGGAGCCAGCGAAACCGGCAGTAGAAGCGGTGTTTTGGTTGTAATTATCGTCGCCGGATACCGGGCTGTTCGATTGGTTTGGCTGGTTATTCATAGTGATAAGTCAGAAGATGATTAAAATGAAAAAGCCTGCAACCAGAGGCCGCAGGGTGTTGTATTCGTAGTTTTCCGTTCAAAAGTTACACGAGCCGCTTACAGGTCGGCATCTGGCGGCGAGGTTCTGGCTGTACTTGGCTACGCTAGCGGCGCTGGCGGTTGGGCGTGTTTGGGCAAGGGCCGCAGCACGTGGCCGGGGGTGGCCAGCACCACGCGGCGGGCCTCTTCGCGGGCTTCTACTTCGTACTTATTGTGGTAGTAGCCCACCCGCACCGACTCCACTAAGTATTTCCAGAGAAAAGGTACCAGCCCGTGCTCCTTAAACTGGCGCACGTGCACCAGCTCGTGCGCCACCCATTCGGCATCGGCCAGGAACTGTTCGCGCGTGGTGCCGCTCAGGTGCACCGTTTGGCCGATAACCATGGCCACGCGCTGGCTGCCCAGCACCACGCAGGCAATGCGCGCCAGGGGCGAGCCGGTCCAGGTTCGGAGGTTTTGCATAGAAGAAAGGTACGGAGATATTTTGGGCGAGCTAATACGGTGGCAATTAGGGGATGGTTGTAAGCTGATAAGAAATTAAAGAAAGATAAAATTAAACTTTAACAACAAAATTTGATTTTTTCCGGGAAAACATGTCGAATTTACCAAAAGTTAGGCCTAGCTTTACCCTACGTCCGAATTCATACGCAATATGAGTTACCGGGTAATAACTCTTTTTATAACCTCTTCTCTCGGCTCCTCCAGCCTTGCCTATCGCCTAAGAAACCGACTGCCCGGCTCTTCCTACCCTCCGCAGGAACCCGGATTTGTGCCCCAACTCCCTACGACGGACAATGAAAAATAGCATTCTGTATTGCCTCGCCGCCGGCTCGCTGGCTCTCTCCTTCTTCTTCGACCGCTCCTCCGATGCTTCGCTTACGTCCCGCGCCACTGCCGCGCCGGCCGTAGCCGAAGCATCGCTGTTTCCAGTCCTGACGATGAGCGAGCCGGCCTCGGAATTTCCCGCGCTTGCTGCCTCAGTCAATACGCCCGCCCTGGCGCCCCCCACCAAACCCGCCGCAGTTCCCTCGTCCGCCGAACTTGCCGCCTCGCGCGATTCGCTGGCCTACAACTACTACGCGCAGACGTTGGGTTTGCACCTGGCTTTCGATGAAAACAAGGACTTGCTGCGCTCCGTGACCGACTGGCTGGGCACGCCCTACTGCTACGGCAACAACTCGCGCAAGGGCACCGATTGCTCGGGTTTCGTCACCCGCGTGTTCCGTGAGGTCTACGGCATCACGTTGCAGCGCTCGTCGCGCTCCATGTTTTCCACCACCAAGCACATTGCCAAGAGCGAGATGCAAACGGGCGACCTGGTTTTCTTCCGGCGCGGCAAAGGGCCCATCTACCACGTTGGTATCTACTTGAAAAACGGTAAGTTCGCGCATTCTGCTACCAATGGTGGCGTGATGGTGAGCTCCCTGAAGCAGCCCTATTATCAGCGCAACTTCTACGCGGCCGGCCGCGTGCGGGCTGCTGAAGCCGCCGATGCTGAAGCCGAAGCGTCCGTCAATTAAGCTTCATTACAACAGCATGCGTTAAAGCGCCCGGCCTCGGCGGCCGGGCGCTTTTTTGTGGCCGTTACGGCCCGTCGTTTCGATACTGCAGCCGGTTGAGCGCACGAACGCAAAGCGGGTGTAGCATCCGGCCCGGCCTACTGGCGCCCCGGCTTGTTGGGCCCGGCACAGCTCAAGAATACTGGTAACCAGGACACTGAATATGAGCGGTAAAGTGCCATGCTTAAGTGACTTCACGCGCGGGGGTTACTGCTGCTGCCGCCGATATTTTGTGCGTAAAGGGGAGAGAAAGGCAGCCCAGTCGCGAACTTTTGCGTACAGCATTCTTCGGGGCCAATGCCCTGTCCCCTTTCATCTCTTCTTTTCAACACCTTCTATATGGATTCGCAAATCGAACAGCAGCTCGAAAAAATCATGCCCGAAGACCTGGCCCGCACGTTTGAAAGTGCCTACCACGTCATTCAAGGCCGGCATGAGCACATCGACGACCTGCTGAAACACGGTGGTGTGCTGCTCCGCAAAGCCGCCCAAAAATTCACGCCTACCCAAATGGTGCTGGGCGTTGCCGGCCTGGCCACGGTTGCCATCATCTTCATCGGCCGGGAAATGCATAAGGAAAGCGAAGGCGATGCACAGGACGTGACGCCCCGCGATGACAAGCGTCAGTTCGCCAACAGCTCCA
>JAYSZD010000468.1:0-3986 GCA_043738185.1 Hymenobacter sp.
CAATCAGCTCTTCTGCCAAATAGGCCAGCAGCTGCGGGTGCAACTCATTTTCCGGCTCCTCGATGCCCAGCAGCCCCGTGGCCTCGGGCTCGTAGAGCAGCGTGAGCAGGGCCGCCAGCCGCATGGTACCGTCCGACATATATTGCGCCGGCAGCGGCTTTTCAAACGGCGCATCCCGGAAGCGCAGCAGCAGCCGCTCGTCCGACGTCATTTCCGGTACGATGTCGGCCAGCCCCGGCACCCAGCGCCGCATTTGCGCCGTGATTTTGGCCAGCGTTTCGGGGTGCTTGGTGTGCAGGTAATAGAGCACGTTAGGCAGGTTGTCGCCGTTGGGCGAAAGCTTCTCGCGCGGTCCGGCGTCGGAGTACCCTTTCAGGTGGTCGTCGGTGAGGTGGATGTAACGGTAGGAGTCGAGCATCTCTAACAACGCAGCCCCTAACTTTTTTACTACGGCGGGATAGGGCGCTTCATGAATTTTGACTGACCTAATAAAACAATAATTAGGAGCCATAAAATTAGAAATACCGCCTTCGTCTCCCTGTTTATAACCATTTATAAATGGGGCTCCTGGATAATCATGATTGAAACCCCATTCTTTCCCTTTACTAACCAATTGAAATAACATTTTTGGTGTAGCACTTACTTCTTCAAGCTTTTCATCCTCGATGAAGACGCCTATTTTAGATGCCATTTCCTTTTCTTCAAACTCTACTTTATAACGCAGGTTTGCCTTGCCATCTGTCACAGCTAACTCAAACTTAATATTCCCCTCACTTCCCCGCGTCCGCATGCCCGCAAACCGGTTCCGCTTCTCCCACGCCTGAGTCAAGTTCCCCCGCACCGCTTCCGCCAGAAAATCCAGCGCGTCCAACACCGTGGATTTGCCGCTGCCGTTCGGCCCAATGAGCACCGTGAGCGGCGTGAGGTCGCGAAACTCCACGTCGCGCAGGGCTCGGTAGTTTTTGATGCGCAGATACGTGAGACGGGGCACGGCCGGAGCCTGGGCGCAGGTGGGCATAGGTAGTTTGCTTTGGTGCAAAGTAAGGAGGTTTGGTATCCTTGGTAATTCAATACCGCCTTAAAAGTCTGGTCACCCCACGCAACCCTTTTCGCGAGCGGCCGGTCAGGGATACTGAGGCTCCTAATTCCCCACGTTTTATGCTGTTGCCTACGATGCGCCTGCTTCCAACCCTCAGCCTTGCCCTGTTCTCGCTCACGGTATTGAGCTGCGCCCACGAAAAATGCCGCGAGCCACAGCCCCAGGCCCAGTGCATTTCCGGCACGGTGGTGGGCGATGCCTGCCTGGACGGCGTGCTGATTGATGTGGATGCGAATGCAGCTTTACCGATTGGGAAGCGCCTGAGGAGCCACCGCAACGTCATTGCCGCTGTCAATTTTGCCGATTTCGCGGGCCTGAACCAAGTGGGTACGTGGGTTTACTTCACCTATGTCAACGACCCCAACCGGCAATTTCCCCAGCGCGCGTGCACAGCCAACACGATGCCGCTGCAGCTGCCGCATCTGGTGCTCGGCAACATTTCGACCACCGGTTGCAAGGCTCCCGGTCCCCGCTAAATCCCTTCCCTTTCCATCTGCAAAAAGTAACGCCCGGCCACTTTTTTGGTCGGGCGTTTTTTGTTGCGGATAGCCTCACAAAGTTCATTTTCGCCTAATCCGAGTACTTCGCCGCCTGCTCTGGAGTTAGCGACTGTGCAAAAGCAAACGCACATTGAACAACTGACAATCAGTTGATAATCAGAATCAAGTTCCGTGGCTTAAAGCTTATGGCTCACCGCTTAGACGCCCAAAATCCTCATAGCCGGATGTCAAACGCCAGCGGCTCCAGCACCAACACCTGCGACAACGGATTATACACCACCCGCACCCCTACTTCGATGGGCGTACGCAGGCGTAGCACGTTGAATTGCACCAGCGCGTCGAAGCCCACGTTGCGGTAGTTGCGCACGCCGGTCCCGAGGCGGTTGGAACCCTGCGCAACATCGCCAAACACCGTGGCCCGCAGGCGCTGCACATACAGCCAGCGGCCCACCTCCCAGTGTGGGAAAGCCAGCGGCAGGCTGTAGTCGAGGCTAGCCACGCCCAGGCGGTCGAAGCTGGTGTAGCCCTGACCGCGCGGAAACGACACGGCCGGGGCAAACTGGTACTGCGCCTGGTCCTGCCACTGGTAGCCGCCCCGCAGCCGAATGGCGTGGTGCCGCCCCAGCCCCGGCAAAAACACGCTGCCCAGCCCCGCCAGCTGCCGGGCCGCCAGCCCCTGGCCAAACGGCGTGGTGCGCCACGTCCCCAGAAAGCTGCTGCCCCAGCGCGGGGCCACGTCGCGGGCGCTACGCTTGAGCTGCGAAGCGTAGCCAACAGTAGTTTGAATGGCATTTAACGGCCGGTTGGGGCCGGTTTCGGTGCGGCGGCGCACGGGCAGGTCGTAGTCGTACACCTCTTCGTGCAGGTAGTACGAGCTAACGGTCAGCCCCTGAAAATACTTGGAGCGGGTGAGGTTGAGCGGCAGCCGGAGACCGGCCGACAGCCGCGTGTAGCGCCACTGGTCGCGTAGCGTGCGGCCCTGGTAAATGATGGCCGCGTCGCGCCCACCATAGGTCATGTCCACGTCCAGCACCGGGTAGAGGGCCTGGTAGCTGAGCGCGCCAATCACGCTGGCCGTGCGCTCCACCTGGTCGTAGCCCACGCCGGCAAAAAGCTGGGTGGTGTTCAACAGGTCCTGCGAGCGCAGACCCAAACTCACGGCGTTGCCGCTAGGGCTTTGCACCACGCCGTAGCTGAACACGTTGAAGGCGTGCCGCAAAGGCGAATACCGCCGCACGCCAAAGCGCGCCGCCGAATCGGGCGCCGCCACCGGGCGCGACACCAGCTGCCCGGCCGGCTCCAGGGCCGAAAGGGCCTCGGCATAAGGTCCCGGCACGTCGGCCGTGGCCGTCGGAATCGGCACCCAGGCCGTGGTGTCGAGCGGCATTTCGACCACCCGCGCGCCGGTGGCCCGGAAGTCATGAAAGGCCAGCGAGCGGCCATCCGGCGACACGGCCGCGTGGTAGGCGCCCACCGGCCGCGACGTGACCAGGTAGGTCTGGCCCGTGCGGGTACTCACCGCGTACAGGTTGTCGATGCCCGATTGGGAGGAATTGTAGAGCACGAAATCGCCCCAGGGCTGGGGATTGGCCAGGTTCACGTTGGCTACCGGTAGCAACGGGCGGGGGGCAGCGGGCGCGGCTGGGTCCACCACTACAATGGTTTTGCCGGCGGCGGCCAGCGTCACGGCCACGAGGCGGCGGCCGTCCGGGTGCCAGCGGGGCTGCTGGTAGAAGTCGTTTTGCAAATTGGGCAGGGTTCGGAGCACGGCGCCGGTTTGGGCATCCAGCAGCACCAGCGCGTGACGGTAATTGACGTCAGTACGAACGGCAACCAGGCGCCGGCCATCGGGCGAGAGGGCGGCGGCGCTGTAGCGGGCTCCTTTGCCGATGCGGGTGAGTTTGCCGGTGGCCAAATTCAGCACTTTCAGCTCGGAGGCCACGCGCTGGCCCCAGCGGGCGTCCTGCTGGTATTCCGGCCACACGGCCTTGCCGCCGTTCACCGACAGCATTTCGGGCAGGTTCAGCTGGCCGGGCACGAACACCTTGCGCTCGGTGCCGCGCCGGCTCAGCAGCACGAATTGCGCGATGTGGCCGAGCCCGGTTTTCAGGGCCAGCACCGTGCTGTCGGTCACATACTGCGGGTATTGGTATTGGGTGAAGACTTTTTCGGAGGCTGACCCGGCCAGCTCCCGCACCGGCGTCAGGGCCGGCGCGGCGGCTTGCTGGGTGCGCCAGACGGAGTCGATTTCGGTCATCGTCCGGTCGTAAAGCTGCTCCACGGTGAGGCCGGCGCTGCGGCGAATGCCGTTCGAAAAGGAGAAAGGATAAAATGGAAACCGGTAGTACTGGTCGAGCGCTTTGGCCCAGGCATCGGCGCCGTGGTGG
>JAYSZD010000469.1:0-3985 GCA_043738185.1 Hymenobacter sp.
CCCACTTCCTCAAACTGAATGGTGGCTTTGGTAGTGCCCTGCTGCGTTTCGAGCGCACTCACCACGCCAAAGCCGAACTTGGCGTGCTCCACGCGCTGCCCGCTTTGCAGGTTCGACGTGTCGGAAGCAGTGAAGTCGGCCGGCGCCACGTACTTGGTGGCCTGCACCTTGCGCGGCGCCACTGGAATCAGGTTCGAGCGCCGCTCAAATACGTGCTGAAACGGCGACTCGCCCGCGCCCGGCCCGGCAGCAAACTTGAAGTTGACATACTGCGGGTCGATTTCGTCGAGGAAGCGGCTTTTTTCGCAGCTGCGCAGGTTGCCCCACTGGTAGCGTGAGGTGGCGTAGCTCAGCGTGAGCTTCTTTTCGGCCCGCGTAATGGCCACGTAAAACAGGCGCCGCTCTTCCTCCAGGTCGGCCCGCGAGGTAATCATCATCTGGCTGGGAAAGAGGTTTTCCTCCATGCCCACGATGTACACGTTGCGGAATTCCAGGCCCTTGGCCGAGTGAATGGTCATCAGCGTCACGGCCTCGCCTTCCTGCGCGGCATCTTTCAGGTCGGAATCCGTGACCAGCGCAATGTCCTGCAAAAAGGCGCCGAGGCTTTTGTCCTCGCGCTCGGGGTCGTCCACGTACTCCTTGATGCCGTTGAGCAGCTCCTGCATGTTTTCGTAGCGGGATAGGCCTTCGATGCTCTTGTCGGCGTACAACTCCTCCAGCATGCCCGAGTTTTTGGCAATGAACTTGGCCGCTTCAAAAGCATCTTCCTTGGCCGCTACGGCGATGTAGCTCTTGATTTTTTCGGCAAATCCTACCACCGGGTTCGACACCCGCGCCGGCATAAACTGGTCGGCGTTGGCCACCACTTCCCACAGCGAATGGTTGTTTTCGTCGGCGGTGGTAATCAGTTTGCTGATGGTGGTGTCGCCAATGCCGCGCTTCGGGTAATTAATTACCCGCCGAATGGCCTGCTCGTCGTTTTGGTTAACGGTCAGGCGCAAATAGGCCACCAAATCCTTGATTTCCTTGCGCTGGTAAAAGCTCAGGCCGCCAACAATTTTGTACTTAATATTTAATTTCCGCAACGATTCTTCCATCGCGCGGCTTTGCGCGTTGGTGCGGTAGAGAATAGCAAAATTGTCGTACGATAAATGCCCGTTCATCTTGTCCTCGAAGATGGATTGGGCCACCAATTTGCCCTCTTCGTTGTCGGAAGCGGCCTTTAGGACCTCAATCAATGTGCCGTCCTCGTTCTCCGAAAATACGTCTTTGCGCAATTGCGCCTGGTTGTTTTTAATGACCGAATTCGCGGCCCAAACAATGTTTTTCGTGGAGCGGTAATTCTGCTCCAGTTTAAAAACCTGCAATTCGGGGTAGTCTTTCTCGAAATTGAGAATGTTGGTAATATCCGCGCCCCGGAAGGCGTAAATGCTCTGCGCATCGTCGCCCACCACGCAGATATTTCGCTCTTTCGCCGCGAGTTTGCGGGTAATTAAATACTGCGAGTAGTTCGTGTCCTGGTACTCGTCCACCATCACAAACCGGAACATGTTCTGGTACTTGTTCAGCACGTCGACGTGTTCCTTAAACAGCACGTTGGTGTTGAAGAGCAGGTCGTCGAAGTCCATGGCGCCGGCCTTGAAGCAGCGCTGCTGGTACTGCTGGTACAGCACCCCGATTTTGGGCCGGAGCGCCGCCTCGTCGTCGGCCTTGATAGCCGCGTCGTTGAGGTACTGATTGACGGAAATCAGCTTGTTTTTGGCGGCCGAGATGCGGCCCAGCACCAGGCCGGGCTTGTAGAGCTTGTCGTCCAGCTCCAGTTCCTTCACAATCTGGCCCATCAGGGTTTTGGAATCCTGGGAGTCGTAGATGGTGAAGCTGCGCGGGTAGCCAATCTTGTCGGCCTCGGAGCGCAGGATTTTGGCAAACACCGAGTGAAAAGTGCCCATCCACAGGCTGCGGGCCGCGGGGCCCACCACTTTTTCCACGCGGGCGCGCATTTCCTTGGCAGCCTTGTTGGTGAAGGTGAGGGCGAGGATGTTGAACGGGGCGACGCCCTTTTCGAGCAGGTTGGCGATGCGGTAGGTGAGGACCCGGGTTTTGCCCGAGCCGGCCCCGGCAATAATCATGCACGGGCCTTCGGTTTGCATTACCGCGGCCGCCTGCGAGCCGTTCAGTAGGGATAAATAATCTAGAGCCATTAGCGAATTAAGCCGCCTTTTGGGCGGTTGACAAAGATACGGCCACCGGGTAGGGGGCGCAACCAATTTCTGGCCCCGCGGGCGGGGTTATCTTTGTTCCAATGATTATTATTCAAGAAACGGTCATCTCCGACGACATCGCCGACAATTTTTTTGTCTGCAACCTCGAAGCCTGCAAGGGCGCCTGCTGCGTGGAGGGCGACCTCGGCGCCCCGCTCGAAGAACCCGAGCTGAAGATTCTGGAGCAGGAATACGCCAACATCAAGCCCTTTCTCACCGATGCGGGCCGGGCGGCTATTGAAGCGCAGGGCCTCTACATTAAGGACTGGGAGGGCGATTTCAGTACCACCACCATCGATGATAAGGAGTGCGCCTACGCCCTCTACGACGAGCGCGGCATCCTGAAATGCGGCATTGAGCAAGCCTATCTGGCTGGCGCCACTACGTTCAAAAAGCCCATCAGCTGCCATTTGTACCCCATTCGCATCACCAAATACGAGGGGTTTGATGCCCTGAACTACGACCGGTGGGGCATCTGCAATCCGGCCTGCTCGTTCGGCGGCTCGCTGGGCGTGAAGGTGTACCAGTTTCTAAAGGACCCGCTCATCCGCAAGTACGGCGAGGGCTGGTATGGCGAACTGGTGCGGGAAATTGAGAACCCGACCCTGGAAAAGAAATAAAGCTCCAGCAAAAAAGAACGTCATGCTGAGCGAAGTCGAAGCATCTCTACCGCATCACTAAAACTGTTTGGTTGCACGGTAGAGATGCTTCGACTTCGCTCAGCATGACGTTTTGGTTTTGTGCCGGAAGCTTACGCTTGCTCCTTCACCACAATCTTCTCAATTTCGTCATTGGCCTGAATCTGGTCGATAACCTCCACGCCTTCTACTACTTTACCGAATACGGTGTGCACGCGGTCGAGGTGGGCGGTGTTCTGGCGGTCGTGCACCACGAAGAACTGCGAGCCGCCGGTGTTTTTGCCGGCGTGGGCCATGCTCAGGGCGCCGCGCTCGTGGTACTGGTTGTTGCCGCTGGTTTCGCAGTCAATTTTGTAGCCGGGGCCGCCGGTGCCGGGCTGGCCCTTAGCACCCTCACGCGTGTTTGGGCAGCCGCCCTGAATCACAAAATTTGGGATGACGCGGTGAAATTTCAGGCCGTCGTAGTAGCCTTTTTCGGCCAGCTCAATAAAGTTTTTAACGGTTTTTGGAGCGTCTTGCTCGTAAAATTCAACCTTCATAACACCTTTCTTGGTGTGGATTTCGGCAGTTTTCATGAATTCGCGGGGTTAGCGGGATAAATAAGTGGCAGG
Source organism: Hymenobacter sp. (assembly GCA_043738185.1). GTDB lineage: Bacteria > Bacteroidota > Bacteroidia > Cytophagales > Hymenobacteraceae > Hymenobacter. The sequence goes on from JAYSZD010000469.1 coordinate 3,511, forward strand.
CCCCCGACGCGGGGACTTTATAACAACGAAGGTAGGAAATCGGTTGGGTCCAAAACATCCAATGCGGTTTCGCATTTCGTAAGCTCAACGGCGAATCCCCATATTCGCAGATAATAATTCTTACAATACCCAATTCACCTCATTTTTTTCATGAAAAAGCAATTTGCCCCCCTGATGGCCGCTTTGGCCACGTCGCTCATGCTCGCTAGCTGCAGCACCGAAACCAAAACCGAAACAGAAGTAGTGGCTACCGAAACCGAAGCCACTATGGAAGGTGACTCGGCTCGCATGGCCAAGCCCGAGGGCGTAATGGTAGACGGTGTGGCTATGACGGCCGACAAGGACATCGTGGACAACGCTGCTGCCGCTTCGAGCGTGAGCACGCTGGTATCGGCCGTAAAGGCTGCTGGCCTGGTTGAAACCCTCAAAGGCGCTGGTCCTTTCACCGTATTCGCTCCCACCAACGCTGCTTTCG
>JAYSZD010000470.1:0-1642 GCA_043738185.1 Hymenobacter sp.
AGTAAGTTTCGCCAATAGCAACCTGGTGTCAGAATGGCATTTGTCCAGCCGTGGGCCTTGGCGAGACTTACTTTTTAAACTTAGCGCTACTTGGCGCTATACCTTTGCCCCATGCTAAAACTTCGCCTGCTAAGCTTCTTTCTGCTCCTCGCGGCGCTTGCCCACGCTCAAACGCCCGCCGAAGCCAACAAGCGCCTTTTCGATAAAACCATCGACGAGCTGAACTTCCGCACCATGGAAACGGTGTATGACAAGTCGTTCACGCGCGGCAAGTTTCCGCTTACGCTTCGGACGGCAGCAGCGCGGCGGGGTTTCGATGAGTTTGGCAATAATGCTGGACTCAAGCAGCTATTTATGAACTACAACGGCATTGCCGAGCGCTACAAGAACCGCTTTGGCAATGGTCCCAATACGCTGGCGGAGTTCGAAAAGCAGTTGAATTCGGTGCTGCTGGACCGCAACTTCGAGTTCTTTATTCACAACCTGCCCCGCGATGAGCGGGTGGCGTTGGTGCGGGCCGAGCAGCGCCTGATTCAGCAGGCCTCGGCTCAGTTCAATGCCTCCGGGGCGGCTGCCAACGCCGCCGCCGTGCCCACTGCCGACGCCCAACCCGAAACCGCCCTGGCGGCCCCGCTAACCACTTACGACGATGAAACCACCGCTTCATCAACGGAGGAGGAGCCGCTCACGACCGCCGCTGTCCCATCAACGGAAGCCAGCCCCGGTCCACGCCACGACTGGGTTGACTACTTCACCCTCTTGTGCAGCGTGGCGAGCGTGGTCATGCTTTTGTACCTGATGACCAACGTGCTGCCCACCATGAGCCGCCGCATCAACAAACTCGCAGCCGACCCGGAGCCGGAGCCCGAACCGCGCACTTTGGCCAGCCGCCTGCGGCCCAACCGCTCGCAGGAGCTGCGCGAAGACCGCTACGAGGAGGACGAGGATGACTACGAGCCCACCGGCCGGGCTCGTGGCCACGATGACGATTAACTTCTGCGTTCGCATCTGCGGAGTAGTTCAGCCTTCAAATTTCAGCCCCAGCCCGTTCCCCAAATGATTCTTACTGATCAGCAAATCCTCGCGGAAATCGAAAAAGGCACCATCATCATCGAGCCCTACGACCGCAGCTGCCTGGGCACCAACTCCTACGACGTGCACCTGGGCCGCTACCTCGCCACCTACCGCGACGAGGTGCTGGACGCCCGTAAGCACAATGAAATCGACACCTTCGAGATTCACGAAACGGAAGGCTACGTCCTTCAGCCGGGCAAATTATACCTGGGCGTAACGCAGGAATACACCGAAACCCACGCCACTGTGCCTTTTCTGGAAGGCAAGAGCAGCGTGGGCCGGCTGGGAATTGATATCCACGCCACGGCGGGCAAAGGCGACGTAGGCTTCTGCAATCATTGGACGCTGGAAATCAGCGTGTCGATGCCCGTGCGCGTGTACCGGCACATGCCCATTGGCCAGCTCATCTACTTCCTGGTGCAGGGCGATGTGACGACTTTCTACAACCGCAAGCAGAGCGCCAAATACAACGACCGCACCGATAAACCGGTCGAGTCGATGATGTGGAAAAACCGCTGGTAGCATATTCGGCAAGCGCTATTCGCTGGGGGTAATCCCGAACCGAAAC
>JAYSZD010000471.1:0-3984 GCA_043738185.1 Hymenobacter sp.
CGGCACGCCGCTCACCAACATCGTGTACATGGGCATGGGCGAGCCGCTGCTCAACTACGCCAACGTGGTGGAAAGCGTGCGCCGCATCACCGCGGCCGATGGCCTGAACATGGCCCCGCGCCGCATCACCATCAGCACGGCTGGCATTGCCAAAATGATAAAGAAGCTGGCCGACGACGACGTGAAAGCCAACCTGGCCCTCTCGCTGCACGCGCCCACCGATGCCAAGCGCAACGAAATAATGCCCATCAACGAGGCCAACTCGCTGGCCGCGCTCAAGGAAGCGCTCCAGTATTACCACCAGAAAACCGGCCGCAAAGTCACGTATGAGTACATCGTGTTCGACGGCTTCAACGACGGGCTGGACGATGCCGCCGAGCTGCTCAAAATCGCCAAGTGGCTGCCTTGCAAGGTGAACCTGATTGAGTACAACCCCATCGAAAACGCCGACTACCAAAACGCCGACGCCGACAAAATCACCGCCTTCCACAAGTTTCTGGCCGACCGCGGCGTGCAAACCAACATTCGCCGCTCGCGCGGCAAGGACATCGACGCCGCCTGCGGGCAGCTGGCCGTGAAGGAGGAAAAGACTGCTTGACCAACGGGCAGCTACTCTACAAAAAAAGCCGCTGGCGTGCTGCCAGCGGCTTTTTTTGTTGCCTTATGGTTTCGGTTTCTTATTTCACGCCCTTGCCAAAACGGAATGTGAAGTCGTAGTAGACCGGAATAACGTAAGTCGAGACAAAATCACCGCCCCGACGGGTCGTCGTAGTTACGAACTGCGTACCGTTGTAGTAGGAATAGTCTTCGTCGTGCGGAAAGGTGGCAAGGTAGGCAGCCCCCAGGCCCAGGCTGGTGCGGCGCCAGTTGATTTTGATGCCGTAGAGCCCGCCCATGCCGGCCCGGGAGTCGGCGATGATATAGTTTTCGCTGATGAGGGAAACGCGGCGTGACACGCGCTTTTGCGCGCCAATCTGCACGATGGGCGTGGAACCCACTTCCCCTTCAAAGAAGCCATAGCCCAGGCCCAGCGTCACGTTATCGTCGGCCGAGCCGTAGGTAGCGGCGCCGTACACGATGCCGGCCCCGTAGGAGCGGTCGAGGGAACCGTCGAAGTCAGGGATACGCACGTAGAGAATGCCGGCGCCCACCTGTACCTTCTCATTGACGGGAAAGCTGACTTTGGGCGTGAGCACCAGGAACTGATTACCGAGCCCGATACCGGGGATGAGCGACACATAGCCGCCCAGGGAAATATTGTCGGTGATACCAAAATTGCCCCCTATCAAGTAAAGATTAACGCTCTGCAGCGCGTTTTCGCCTTTGCGCAGGCCGCGGCCGGTAGGAGCGAAGAAAAGACGGTTGCCGTTGCCGACATCAAAGTAACCGGGCTTGCTCTCGACGCCGGCCGCAACCGGCCCCTGCAGGTCGGCGCGGCGGATTTGGGTGCGCTCCAAAATCACGCGACCCATTTCCTGGGCGTCGAATTCCAGCTTATCGAGGCTCATGCTCACCAGCGTGCCGGTGAAAGCGGTGCCTTTCACAGTTTCGACGCGGTAGCTGCGGCCCAGCAGGTAGGTTTCGACGGGGGCGGCCGGGGCAACTGGCGCCGCAGGTGCGCCGGGCAGCGTGGTTTGGGCGTAGGCCGTGGTGCCGGTCAGGGCCAATACCAGAATAAAGGAGCGTAACGCGTGTTTCATGGGGAGGTAGTTTTCCCCAAAGATGCTGTGCTCATCCGTAATACTTGCAAAAAATCATTTGCAACAAAGGACTTTACAAATGATTCCCCAAGCACCTAATACCCACCTGCATATTTTATATTTAACTGATTTCAAATTTGTTATTTTGAAAAAACCATACTCCATAAATTAGAACCAAGGGATATTTCACATCGAAATAATTTACTTTCTCCAGCTCCCTGTTGACCGGGGCCGGCCGGTAGCTTTCTCCTCGTCGGACTCGCCGGGGGCGTATTCCTCCAGCCGCACGCGCACGGCGTGGGCCTTGGGCTGCACTTTTTGCCCGAAAGCATCGGCGAATTGCTGGGTAAACTCGGCACCCAGGAAGATGATGAGCGAGGAATAATTGACCCACAGCAGCAGCACAATGGCCGAGCCCGCCGCGCCGAAAGCCGAGCCAGGGTCGGACTTGGCAATGTAGAAGGCAATGAGAAACTTACCGATAACGAAGAGCAGGGCGGTGATAAAGGCCCCAATGCCCACGTCGCGCCACCGGATAATGGCGTCGGGCAGAAACCGGTAAATCAGGGCAAAGAGCAAGGTGGTGATGCCCAGCGACAAGGCAAAATCGACCAGCTGAATGGCCACCACCCCAATCATGGGCAGCGTTTGCTGCAGCCAGCCGGTGAAGGCGCTGAGCACGGCACTTACCACAAAGGAAATGAGCAGCAGCAACGCCACGCTTAGAATCAGCCCAAAGGACAGCACCCGCTGCTTGATGAACGCGCCGATGCCGATGCCCTCGGTTTTCACCTTCAGGTTCCAAATATCGTTGATGCTCTCCTGAAGCGTGACGAAAAAGGTAGTAGCGGCGAAAACAAGCGTGGCCAGGCCAATAGCAGTGGCCACGGGGCCGCGCTGCTGCAAGGTAAATTTGGCAATACTGTCTTGCAGGAATTTAGCCGAATCGGAACCCACCAGCCCTTTCAGCTGGCCGTAAACCTGCCCCGAAATGGCCTCGCCGCCGTACACGGCGCTGGCCACCGTGATGACGATGAGCAGCAGCGGCGGCAGCGAGAAAATGGTGTAGTACGACAGCGCCGCCGCGTGCCGGAACGAGTTGTTATTACCGAATTCGCCAGCGGAGGATTTGAGGACGGCCAGGACGTCGGAAAGCTTATAATGTGCCATGCAGCGGGAAAAGTGAGCGGCGGGAAGCGCGAAGTTGCAATATCTAGTACGGCCGGTGCGGGCCAGCGTTGGCAGCAGCAGGGTAATTAGTACGCCGCCGACCGTGGTTTTGCGAGTGGATGCGCCTGCCTGCCGAGCTTAATCTTCGCGGCTTTAGCGGCGGGTGGCGAGCCCGGCAGCCGCTCAACTTCCGCCCCGCCGGGCCGTATCTTGCTCCTCACTTCGGCTTTGTTCAACCCTCCCCAATTATGCTTTCTGACTTCCGCTTCGTGCGTGCGCTGCTCTTCTTTTCTATTGGTGCGCTGCTGCTAGCCGGGCCGGTGCAGGCCCAAAAACAAAAAAACAAAGCAAAAACCCAGGTTTCGGCCTCCTACCCCGCCGCCGAAGGCTTCGATGCAGCCGGCTCGGATGCCAAAGCCGTGGCCATTGCCGACCGGGTGATGCGCGAAATGGGCGGCTACGAAAACTGGAAGAACGCCCGCTACTTTGCCTGGAGCTTCTTCGGCGGCCAGTACCAGATTTGGGACAAGCAAACCGGTGATTTTCACTGGGAGCGGGACACGCTCGTGGCCAATTACAACCTGCGCACCCAGACGGGCCAAGCATACAGCCGGGGCAAAGACATTTCGGCCACACCCGCCGGCCAGAAGCTGGTGGGGAGAATGCCCGCCATCTGGAACAACAATTCCTGGTGGCTGCTCATGCCATTCAAGCTCAAGGATTCGGGGGTGACGCTCACTTACAAAGGCCCCGCCAAAACCATGGCCGGCCAGCCCGCCGACTTGCTGCAAATGACCTTCAAGAACGTGGGCACCACGCCCCAAAACCGCTACGAAGTGCTAGTGAGCCCCACCACCGGCCTGGTGGAGGAATGGGCCTATTTTCCGAATGCCACCGATGCGCAACCGGCCTTCCGCCGCACCTGGAGCAACTACATCCGCCAGGGCCAAATCCTGCTGGCCACCAACCGCGACGAAGCCACCAAGCCCGCCCGCTTCGAGAACATCGCCACGGCTCAAACCCTGCCCGCGGGCGTAATGACCAGCGCCGTGCCCGTCGCCAAGCTGGAAGCTTCGCTCAAATAGCAGTGAGCAGTGCTAAGCGCGACGTAAAG
>JAYSZD010000472.1:0-1637 GCA_043738185.1 Hymenobacter sp.
ACGAGCGAGATGCTTCGCTACGCTCTGCATGACCGTTTCGAGGACTTGCTAAACAGCTTCACAAAAAGCAACGCCCCGCAACGAATTCGTTGCGGGGCGTTGCTTTTGAGGCTTCAGCTACTTCCGCACCTCACGGGGCGGAAGCGCTGGCGGGCGGGATTACGACTTGGCCAGGTCGAAGCGGCCGAGGTTCATCACCTTGGCCCAGGCGGCTACGAAGTCCTTCACGAATTTGTCCTGCGAATCGGAGCAGGCGTACACTTCGGCCAGGGCGCGCAGCTCGGAGTTCGAGCCGAAAATCAGGTCGACGCGGGTGCCGGTCCACTTTGCCTGGCCGGTTTTGCGGTCGCGGCCCGTGAATTCATTTTGCGCGTCCGACGTGCCGGCCCAGGTGGTGCCCATGTCGAGCAGGTTCAGGAAGTAGTCGTTGGTGAGCGCACCCGGCTTGTCGGTGAACACGCCGTGGTTTGAGCCATCGAAGTTGATGTTGATGGCACGCAGGCCCCCGAACAGCACCGTCAGCTCGGGCGCGGTCAGGTTGAGCAGATGGGCGCGGTCAATCAGCAGCTCTTCGGCGGCGGCGCGGTGGTGCGTCTTCAGGTAGTTGCGGAAGCCATCGGCGGCCGGCTCCAGGGCCGTGAACGACTGCACGTCGGTTTGTTCCTGCGAAGCATCGGCGCGGCCGGGAGTGAAGGGTACCGTCACGTCGTGGCCGGCATTTTTGGCGGCCTGCTCGATGCCGACCACGCCGGCCAGTACGATGAGGTCAGCCATCGAAACCTGCTTGCCGCCGGTCTGGGCGCTGTTGAAGTCCTGCTGAATACCGCCGAGCTTGTTCAGCACGGTGGAGAGCTGGGCGGGGTTGTTCACTTCCCAGTAGCGCTGCGGGGCCAGGCGCAGGCGGCCACCATCGGTGCCGCCGCGCTTGTCGGAGCCGCGGTACGTCACGGCTGCGGCCCAGCCGGTCGACACCAGCTGTGCTACCGTGAGGCCGGCGGCGGCCAACTGGCCTTTCAGCGCGGCCACGTCCTGGTCGTCAATCACCTGGTAGGTCACGGCCGGAATCGGGTCTTGCCAGAGCAGCTCTTCGGTGGGCACCTCGGGGCCGAGGTAGCGCTCCTTGGGACCCATGTCGCGGTGCGTGAGCTTGAACCAGGCGCGGGCGAACGCATCGGCAAACTGGTCGGGGTTTTCGTGGAAGCGGCGCGAAATCACCTCATACTGCGGGTCGACGCGCAGGGCGATGTCCGTCGTGAGCATGAAGGGCGCGTGCGTCACGGCCGGGTCGTGGGCATCGGGGATGGTGCCCGCGCCGCCGCCGTTCACGGGGCGCCACTGGTGCGCGCCGGCGGGGCTCTTGGTCAGCTCCCACTCGTAGCCGAACAGGTTGTTGAAATAGCCGTTGCTCCACTCGGCGGGCGTGCTCGTCCAGGCGCCTTCGAGGCCGCTGGTGATTGTGTGCTCGGAGTGGCCTTTGCCGTAGCTGTTGCGCCAGCCCTGGCTCATTTCTTCGATGTTGGCGCCGGCGGGCTCGGGGCCCACGTATTCGGCGGGGGCGGCTGCGCCGTGGGTTTTACCGAAGGTGTGGCCGCCGGCAATCAGGGCCACGGTTTCCTCGTCGTTCATGGCCATGCGGC
>JAYSZD010000473.1:0-1636 GCA_043738185.1 Hymenobacter sp.
TGGAGCAGCTCACCCAACTGCCCGTGTCGCCCCTCGAAGCGGCCGAGAGCCTGGAACAGCTGCGGTGGCTGGAGGCCGGCTTCCGCATCCGCTGCGCCGAAACCGAGTTGGACGCTTTTGGGATTGACACGCCGGAAGACGTGACCAGGGCCCGCGCCCGGCTCGGCGTTTAAGCAGTGCTGCAAGTCTAGACCCGGTTAAAATCCTGTCATGCTGAGCCCGACAGTCTAAACAGCGTATGGTCGCATCTGCCTGCCCTATTCATTACGGGCGCTGACGGAAGAATGGAAAACAGAACCATAGAATGCGCAATAAAACGACAGACCAACTGGTAACTGCTGTTACGCAGTGCCAACGCGCGGGCGCAGCAGAGAGGATTAGCCGCCCGCCTTTTTGGCTTTGTAGCCAGCTTTCAGCAGCACCTCCAGCACCTTGTCGCGGAAGTCGCCCTGCACCACTACTTCGCCGTCTTTGGCGCTGCCACCCACGCCGCACTTGGTTTTGAGCAGCTTGCCCAGAGCCTGCAAATCGGCATCGGTGCCCACGAAACCCGTCACCAAAGTTACCTGCTTGCCGCCTCGCTGCTTCTTGTCGAGCTGCACCCGCAGCTGCTGTTGCTGGGGCGGCAGCGTAACGGCAGCGGCGGCCTCGTCGGTTTGGTAGGAAAAATCAGGATTGGTGGAGTAAACCACGCCCTGCCGTTGGTTTTTATCAGCTTTCATACAGAATATGCACAGTTGTCATTACCCGCAATTACACCGCTACGGCAAGGGCCAGGGGCAGCAGCTCAATTATAAACTCGGTGGCGTGCCCCAGGTAATCGCCATCGACGTGAAAACCGATGGGGGCGTGGGCCGTCACCCGTCCTCGCGGCACCCGAAAGTACTCGGCTGCTTTGGATTGCGGCAAGTTGCCCAGCACCATGCCCACGCTCACCTTAATGGCGCGGCCCACCGGCAAGGCATCAATCAGGCACACATCGAGCAAGCCATCGCGCAGGTCGGCCAGCGGGGCAATGTAGGCGTTATTGCCGTATTGCGAGGCATTGGCGAAGGCTAGCACGTAGCAATTAGTTTGGGTAATCTGGCCGTCCAGGTCCACGCGCACGGGCACGGACTGGAAGCGGCGGTATTCCCGCAGCGTCACGCGCAGGTAGGTACTCAGGCCGCGCGAGCCGGCCTGAGCGAAGTGCTGACTCACGTGGGCATCGAACCCCAGCCCGGCGGTGCAAAAAAACGGGTGGTCATTTATTACCCCCACATCCATGCGGCTGAAGGTGGGCGCTGCCAGCTGCTGCAATGCCGCCGGCAGCGCCAATGGCACTTTCAGGTGGCGCGCCAGGCCGTTGCCCGAGCCCTGGGGCACAATGCCCAGCGCGGCAGCGGTGCCCAATAGGCCCCGGCCCACTTCGTTCACGGTACCATCGCCGCCCACGGCGGCCACTACCCGAAAGCCTTCGGCCGCAGCCGTGCGCGCCAATTCCACGGCGTGCCCGGCGTATTCGGTGGGGCGTATTTCGTAGTCGGGCTCCAGCGTGCCGAAGTGCCGGGCAATCAGCGCCGGCATATCGAGGCGGCGGCTGGGGCCGGCCTTGGGATTCAAAACAAAACAGGTTTTGGGCATCACTGAGTTACGC
>JAYSZD010000474.1:0-1635 GCA_043738185.1 Hymenobacter sp.
TCGTAGATGCTAGTGATTTGGAAACCCAAAATCTGGGGTGCGGGGCCGGTGGATTTGGGGTCCGGGTACAGGCTGCTCATGTAGCCGGCCAGGTAGTTGGCGGCGGCGTTGGCGAGGAACCACACGGCCATCAGCAGCGAAGCGAATTTTACCGGGGCCAGCTTGTTTACCAACGAGAGGCCGATGGGCGACAAGCACAACTCGCCCATGGAGTGCAGGAAGTACAGCGCGACCAGGAAGAACATGCTCACCTTCACGCCGGGCTGCAGGTTCGTGACGCCGAAGCACATGACGAGGTAGCCAGCAGCCAGCAGCGCTAGGCCGATGGACATTTTGAGGGGGGACGCGGGCTCGGCCCCACGGCGGCCCAGAGAGGTCCAGATATAGGCCATGACCGGAGCGCCAGCCACCACAAAAAAGGCGTTCAGGTTCTGAAAAATACTGGCGGGCAGGGTATAGCCAAAAATGGTGCGGTTCATCTGCTCATCGGCGAAGAACGTGAGCGAAGCCGGAGCCTGCTCGAACGCTGCCCAGAAAAACACCACGAAGAACGACACGATGAAAATTACCATGATGCCCTTGATGTCGGCACCACTCAGCGACTTATCACTGAAAATCATATAAGCAATGCCCAGCACGGCGATGCCCAACAGCGGCGCAATGGTCGGGAATATGGCCGAATCGAGCCACAGAATGCCCAGAATGAGGGCCAGCAGCACGGGCAACAGAGCATACACGCCCATGATACCGCCCGACTTCACGGGTGTCAGGCCCACCTGTTCGCCGGTGGGGGTGTGCAGGTACTTGTCTTTGCCCCAATTAAAGACCACCGTACCCAGCAGCATGGCAATGCCGCAGGCCAGAAACGCCCACCGAAAATCGGACGGGTTGCCGGTGTCGCCGATGAGGCTGGTGATGGTGTTACCGATGAACGAGCCCAGATTGATGCCCATGTAGAAGATGGTGTAGGCCGCGTCTTTGCGCTTGTCGGTGGCGCTGTAGAGGGTGCCCACCATCGAGGAGATATTGGGTTTGAAGAAGCCGTTGCCCACAATCATCACGCCCAAACCCAGGTACAGCAGCCAGTGGCTGAGGGCGTGGGACTCGACCGGACCGTAATTAGACGCGCAGAAAAACAGCGTGAACTGGCCCAGCGCCATTAGCAGGCCGCCCGTGATGATGGAGCGCCGGTTGCCCCAGTACCTATCGGAAATAAAGCCGCCGATGAGCGGCGTGAGGTACACCAGACTGGTGTAGCCGCCGTAGAATTTGGATGCAAAGGCCTTGTCCATCATCATGGCCTTGGTGAGGAACAGCACCAGCACGGCCCGCATGCCGTAGTAGCTGAACCTCTCCCACATTTCGGTGGCGAACAGCAGATAGAGTCCGCGGGGGTGGCTCGTAGAGTCCGCGGAAAGCGGTTGCCCGGGCTGGGCAGCAAGTGGTTGCATAAGCGAAATTAGAGTGAGGAAATTAAGAAGACGGGTGGTGGAAATTGGGGCCTTGTTTACGAATCAGGGCAGTACGGGCACGGTAAATCTAGGAAAGAATCGGCATGTAGCGCGGACTTTGTAGTCCGTGCCCTCGCGCCGTTTGCCGTTATTTACTCGGCGCGGGAACGCGGACTACAAAGTC
>JAYSZD010000475.1:0-1633 GCA_043738185.1 Hymenobacter sp.
ACCGCCGATGACGGCTTTTTTGAGGGCCAGATTATGGTTTTCGTGAACGATACCGGCCATTTGGACAAGCTCATTCAGCGCCTCGCCAAAGTCGAAGGCGTGCTGCAAGTCGGGCGGTTCGATACGTAAAGCATGAGTGCCGCCCCAACCATCACCGTTCACGGCCGCGATGTAAACGAGCGCACCCAATGCGCCCATTACCACTCCGAGCGTGACATCATCGCCATTCAACATAAATGTTGCGGTAAATTCTACGCCTGCATCCACTGCCACAACGAAGCTGCTGGTCACCCTGCCCAGGTCTGGCCCAAAACCGAATTCCACACCGAAGCCATCTACTGCGGCAGCTGCTACCAAACCTTACCCATTGCCAGCTACTTAAGCTGCCTTAATACTTGCCCGCACTGCCAGGCCGCCTTCAATCCCGGCTGCGCTAACCACTACCACCTCTATTTCGAACCGTAGGCACTTCAAATGCGCCTATCCGGCTCCCCCTCTCTCCAAGGAGAGGTGGCCAGGGGGAGGTGGCCTATCCGAACGTACTTTTGTTCCGCCGACTTGCGCTCTAGCTCCATACTGTAAAGTGAGTAAATCTCCCGCTGCCGCCCGTGTCCCCGTCCCGTCCGCCAATCCGGACGTCCAGGGTGCCGGCGGCTCTTCCGAAACCGGCTACGCTGCCCAGCATACCCCCAGCGCCGCTTCACAAGCCATTCTCAATACCGATAAGCTCGAAGAAGTCAAAAAACTCTTCACCGCCCACCTCGAAAACAAAGGCCTGCGCAAAACCGGCGAGCGCTACGCCATACTCGAAGAAATCTACGCTCGCTCTGGCCACTTCGATGTTGAAGAGCTCTACGCCGGCATGAAGGAGCGAGGCCTGCAGGTAAGCCGCGCCACTGTTTACAACACGCTGGACCTGTTGGTCGAGCAGGGCCTCGTGAGCAAGCACCAGTTCGGGCGCAACCTCGCTCAGTACGAGAAGAGCTACGGCTACCGGCAGCACGACCACGTTATTTGTACCGAATGCCACAAAGTGGTGGAATTCTGCGACCCGCGCATCCATGGCATTCAAACCATGGTCGGCGACCTGCTGAACTTCCATATCTTGCACCATTCTTTGAATCTTTACGGCATCTGTGGCGACTGCCGCGCCAAATCCGAAGCCGCCGCCCGCACTTCCACATCCGCAACCTAATAAATAAACCCATTCGTCTCCGTCAGGCTCACCTTCCTTGCAGGGTAGGGGCCGGGAGTGGGGCCCAGCGCATGACCACCACCAGCACCGTCCAAAACGGTATACTCCTCGTTCGCCTCTCCGGCGACCTCATCGGCAGCCCCGATACCGACCAACTCCTGCAAACTGTCAATCACCATCTCGGCGAAGACCTCAACCAGTGTGCCGTCGACCTCTCCGAAATCCGCTATATCAATAGCACCGGTATTGGCGTCCTCGTCTCGCTCCTCACTAAATTCCGCAGCCGCGGCGGCGAGCTGGTTCTCATTAACCCCGCCGACCACCCTAAAAAGCTGCTGGCCATCACGAAGCTAAACAACATCTTCACCGTTGCCGCCGACGAAGCCGCCGCCCGCCAGCTCCTAACCCCGGCCGCCCTTTAGGCGGCCATTTTTTTGC
>JAYSZD010000476.1:0-3953 GCA_043738185.1 Hymenobacter sp.
GGCTTTTTCGAGAAAGTGAAGGAGTACTTCGCGTAGTTTTCTTGATAAATCAAAAGATGAAAGGCCCGCCTTCCAGATTTGGAAGGCGGGCCTTTTCGCTCAGCATGACGTGCTGTTTGAATGTGGATAATCGTTGATTTAGTCCCCAGATACTACAGTACCGGTTTCACCTGGTAGCCTTGCTGGCGGAGCAGGGCCAGAACGCCGGCCGGGCCGCCCAGGTGGGCCGCGCCGACGGCGAAAAACGTGGCCTTGCTGGCGGCTTGCTGCGCCATGAGCGGTATCCAGCGCTTGTTGCGGCTGGTGACGAGCATGTCCTCAAATTCCTCCATGCCGAACTTGCTGTCCATCGACATTTTCAGCAGGCCTTCCACGTCCTGGGCTTGGTAGAGCTGGAGCAGGGCGCGAAACTCCTGCTGGGCATCGGCACGATTCACCACCAGGTCGGACAGCAGGCGGGCTTGTTTTTCGCAGGGAATTTTGTCGAACATGCCCAACTGCTCGGCCACGGTTTCGAGGCCGATGACTTCCATTTGCCTGGCTTTGGCCATTTCCACCAGCGTCATTTCGTAGCTCCCCACGGGGCAGCCCAGCATTTTGGGGTAGAGCAAGGTGGAGAGAATGAACGGCTTCATGCTGCCCATTTGGGCGAAGGGCACCTTCAGCTCGTTGGTGTAGTAGTCGCTCACGGCGGCGTACTCTTCCTTGGTCATGCAGCCCTGCATGGTTTGGCCGGCGGGCATCGTCAGCAGCGCCTGCATTTCCCCGGCCATGGTGGGGCTGTCCATGTCGAGCTCCAGGGCCACTTGCCGGGAGTTGCCGATGGCCGTTTTCACCGCGTCGCTCACCTTCAGGTCGTCGGCGCAGAGCAGGTGAATGGTGCCGAATACGTAGGACGGCTGGGCAAGCTTATTGCCCGAAATTTCCCAGAGCAGGGACTTGGTGGCTGCGGGTGCGGCCGCTGTTTTGGGCGCTTTGGCCGCCTTTTGGGCGTGGGCCAGGGGGCTGGCGAATAGTAGCGCAGCAGCGAGGGAGAGGGTTGAAAAACGCATTTTTTGCAGAAAAAAGGTGAGAAGAGGATACGTCCTAGTAGCGGATGACCCCAACGGCAGTGCCGGCGAGGGTTTGTTTGGGTGGTACATCGCAGACAGCCGTGGGACATTACAGCCGCCGCTGAAAAATTTATATTCGCAATGTTTTTGGGTTGCCGCTGTAATGCCTGGCCACAACCCGGCGATTCACTTCCCGAAATAACTACTCCGAATGTCCGCTGCTCCCTCTGCCGATTTTGTTGCCGCGCTGAATGAGTACCAGCCGCTGCTGCGCCGCGTGGCCCGGCTGTACTGCCAGGATGCCGACGACCGGCAAGACCTGTTTCAGGAAATGGTGCTGCAGCTGTGGCGGGCATGGCCGCGCTACGTGCCGCAGCCGGGTGCCAGGCTCAGCACCTGGCTCTACCGAATTGCCCTGAACGTGGCCATTTCGAACCTGCGCCAGCGTACCCGCCGCCCCGCGCCGGGCGCGCTCGGTGCCGAGGCCCTGGCCGTGGCCCTGGCTCCGGAAACCGGCCCCGACGCCGAGGACCGGGCCGCGCTCTACCAGGCCATCGACCAGCTGTCGGAAGTCGACAAGGCTTTTGTGCTGCTCTACCTCGAAGACCGGCCTTATGAAGAAATGGCCGAAATCCTCGGCATTACCCAGAACAACGTGCGGGTGAAAATGCACCGCGTGCAGGAAAAGCTGCGCCAGCTGTTGCCCGTCGCCACCCGCTAATATCCGCTCCTTATGCAACTCGAAGACCTGCGCCAAAACTGGCTGAACCCGACAGAATGGAGCGCGCCCATCAATTCCGTTCAGTTGGAAAAGCTCCTGGCCAGCCGGCCCGGCCTGGTGGATAAGATGCGCCGCAGCGCTCGTTGGGAAACGGCCTTCACCGCCGTTTTGGTGCTGGCCTCGCCCTTCGCGCTGTACGGGGCCGAAACGCTCATCTACCGCATCTACGCCGTGATAATGATGGCGTTGGGCGTGGGCCTGCTCTACTATTATTACCGCATGCTGGGCATGCTGAACCGCATGCGGCGTGTGGAAGGCAACGTGCGGGGGCACCTGAAGCGGCTGGCAGCGGGGCTGCGGGCGCTGCTGCGCTTCTACTATCGGCTCACGCTGGTCATCGGCCCGCTGATGATGACGATGAATTTCTGCTACTTTTTGGGAATGGAATTGGGGCGGCCGGGGCCGTTGCGGTGGAAGTTCCTGTTCATCATGGCCGGGGTGCTGCTGGTGCTGGGCATGTTGGTGCAGGTGCTGGCCGTGTACGGCACGCGCTGGTACGTGCAGCGCCTCTACGGCCAGCACCTGGACCGCCTCGAAGCTAATTTGGCCGAGCTGGAGGATGTGGCTAATTGAACATTCGGGTATTTCAGACTGGCCGGATGTTTCTACTTTTACGAATCAACTAACCTTTTTTTCTGTGAATTTCATTCTTGAAGCCATTGACGTGCGCAAGGCGTACGCGGCCCACGTTGCCCTAAGCGGCGTGAGTCTCGCCATTCCGGAGGGCAGTATTTTCGGGTTGCTGGGTCCCAACGGCGCCGGCAAAACCTCGCTCATCCGCATCATAACCCAGATTACGGGTGCCGATTCCGGCGAAATCCGCTTCCGTGGCGAGCGGCTCCGGCCCGAGCACGCGGCCCAAATCGGCTACCTGCCCGAAGAGCGCGGCCTCTACAAAAAGATGAAAATAGGCGAGCAGCTGCTGTACCTGGCCCAGCTGCGCGGCCTCACCAAAGCCGACGCCACCCAGCGCATTAAGCAGTGGATAGCCCGCTTTGAGCTCAAAGACTGGGTGAACAAGAACGTGGAAGACCTGAGCAAGGGCATGCAGCAAAAGGTCCAGTTCATTGCCACGGTGATGCACGAACCAAAGCTCATCATCCTCGATGAACCGTTTTCGGGCTTCGATCCGATTAACGCCAACCTGATTAAGGACGAGATTCTGGAGCTGCGCAAACAGGGCGCCACCATCATTTTCTCCACGCACCGCATGGAATCGGTGGAGGAAATGTGCGACAATATTGCCCTGATAAACCGCTCGCGCAAGGTGCTGGACGGCCCCGTTAGCGTTATCCGCAACCAGTTCAAAACCAATACCTACGAGGTGGAAGGCAAGGGCAAGCTCATTCTGGCACACCCCGATTTTGAAGTTCTAGAGCAAAAGGAGCGCGAAAATGACCACTTCTATGCCCGCGTGCAGCTGCATGCCGGCGTGCGTCCCAACGACCTGCTGCGCTACCTCATTGGCTCGGTGGAGGTGGAATCATTCCGTGAAAAAATCCCCAGCATCAACGAGATTTTCATCCGGCGCGTGCGCGAAACCATGCCCGAAACACTGCTGGAAGAAGCCGTGTGATGTTGAGCCGTTAGCTACTAGCGGTCAGCCATTAGCTAACAGCATCTACTCATGGTGCCAATCGAGTTTTGATTTCTTTTTCTTCTTCCGATTTATTCAAGCTAATAGCTAACGGCTAGTAGCTAACAGCTAAAAAATATGGCTTCCAAATTCTTACTTGTTGCCCAACGCGAATACCTGACCAGGGTTCGTAAAAAAGCCTTTATTGTGCTCACCCTGGCCGTGCCGCTGCTGCTGGCTGCTTTTGGTTTCATCGTAGTAAAGGTGGCCAGCTCCGACAACGACTCTACCGAAGTGGTGGACGTGCGCGACGACAGCGGCCTCGGCATTGCCAGCCGCCTTGTCAGTACCGCGCAGCTGCAATTTGAACCTGCGGCTGGAACGCTGGCAGAAGCCAAAAAAGGGTTTCAGAAGGAAAAGCACGCCGGCCTGCTTTACCTGCCCGCCGGCCTCGACGTGGATAATCCCGTTGGCGTACAGTTTTACGGTAAAGGCAACATCAGCCTGAAGAAGCAAACCGCCGTGAAGACGGCCCTGAACAAGG
>JAYSZD010000477.1:0-1627 GCA_043738185.1 Hymenobacter sp.
ATGATGTTCGAAGCCGTCACCAGCTCCAAACCTTGCGCCGACACCAGCCAGTTGCGCAGCTCCGATTGAAAAGGAAAGTTGAAGCCGCCGAAGTACAGCACGCTCATCACAGCCGAAGCCACGAACACGTTGATGTACTCCGCAAACAGGTACAGGCCCATTTTCATGGAGCTGTACTCGGTGTGGTAGCCGCCAATCAGCTCGGTTTCGCACTCCGGCAGGTCGAAGGGCGTGCGGTTGGTTTCGGCAAAAGCGCACACAATGAAGATGAGGAAGCCCAACGGCTGCTTCATCACGTTCCAGTTGAAGATGTCCTGCCACACGAAGGGTGCGTCCGAAGCCTGCTGGAAGGTGATTTCGCGCAGCGACAGCGAGCCCGACATCATCAGCACGGCAATTAGGGCGAGGCCCATGGCAATTTCGTAGCTGATGTTCTGGGAGGCTGCCCGAATGGCGCCCAGCAGCGAGAACTTGTTGTTTGAAGCCCAGCCGCCAATCATAATGCCGTAGACGCCCAGCGACACCATGCCGAAGACGTAGAGCATGCCCACGTTAATTTCAATTCCCTGCAGGTGAATGGCCGTCTCGCCAAACTGCAGCACGTTGCCGAACGGAATCACCGCCGATGACATCAACGCCGTCACCATCGCCAAACACGGCCCAAACACGAACAGCGCCCGGTTGGCTCCGGCGGGGAAGAATTCCTCTTTGGTGAAAAGCTTCACGGCATCAGCCAGCGGCTGCAGCAGGCCGAAAGGCCCGGCGCGGTCCGGCCCAACCCGGTCCTGCAGAAACGCGGCAATAACGCGTTCAGCATAGGTGGAATAGGTGGCAATCAGCAGCGAAACGCCGAAAACAACTAAAACGACGACGCCTTGCCAGGCTAAGGGTGGAAAATCCATAGAGGAATTGTCATGCTGAGCTTACGGAGCGTTTTATCAGGCTCGCGCTGCTCGGGTAGGTATATTTTCTGCGAAGGTAGCCGCGATGCGATGCTTTCTTGGAAAGATGGCTTAGTTGTTCAGGCCGCCTAAACGCAGGGGCGGGTTTTGTTCCAGCTCGCGCGTTGTGCTCTCCGGCAGGTCGGCAATGACTTGCTGGTTCAGTACTGGCAGTTCGTAATGGTTCTGGGCAATAACCGAGGCGCGGTTGATGTGCGCCGGGCCTTCCAGCGTCCAGTCCGAAGTCTCCTTTTTGTCGAAGCGGCAGGTGTTGCAAATCCACTCTTTCACTTCGCCGTACTGGTCCTTGCGGGCTGTTACGCGCAACACGTCCTTGCCTTTGTACCACAGCGTGACGTGGCCGTTGCACTTGTCGGTTTCGCAGTCGCGGTGGGCGTTCACGGGCTTGGTGAACCACACGCGCTGCTTGAAGCGGAAGGTCTTATCGGTTAGGGCGCCCACCGGGCACACGTCGATGACGTTGCCGCTGAACTCGTTGTCGATAATGTTCTCGATGTAGGTTCCGATTTCGGAGGCATCGCCGCGGCCCAGCACACCGTGCACGCGCTCGGGGGTGAGCTGGTCGGCCGTGTACACGCAGCGGTAGCACAGGATGCAGCGCGTCATGTGCAGCTGAATGAGCGGGCCAATATCGATTTTCTCAAAGGTGCGGCGCTCCTCTTCGT
>JAYSZD010000478.1:0-3942 GCA_043738185.1 Hymenobacter sp.
GTGAGCGGGTCGCGGCGCACGTGGGTGTCGGGGTCGATGTCGGGCGACAGGAAGCCCGCCGGCGCGGGCTCCGTGAGCGGGGCAAACGACCGGGGCCGCACCCGCACGCGCTGCGGCAAGAGCCCAGCTTTAGCAGCGGCCCCACCGGCCCGTTGGGCCGGGCGCAACGGCGCCGCCGCGTAGAAGCGCACCGTGTTGCCGAAAATCGGAAACGCCGTGCGCTCGGGCTGGAAGTAATAGGTGTAGTCGTCCCAGCTCCAGCTGGGGCCGTAGGCGGGCACGCTGGCGATATCGCAGTAGGCCAGCATTTTTTCGGGCCGGGTGGCCAGAAAGGCGTAGGCGCGGCGGCTGGGCACGTCGCCGTGCAGGAAGGTGGGGTCGCCGGTACCCTGAAAAAACAGGGTATCGCCCCGCGAGAAGTAGCGCAGGCTGGGCAGCGAGTCGGGCAGCAGCTTCAGCCCCGCGTAGAAGCTGAACAGCTTCATGGTACTGGCCGGGGTGAAATACCGGCCGTCGTTGTAGCCAAACAGGGTTTCGCCGGTGGCCGCGTCGGCCAGGCTGATGCCCACCTGATGCCGGCGCAGAATGGGGGAGGCCGCTACCAACGAATCGAGCCAGGGCAGCGGCTGACCGAGCCCGACCGGGGCAGCGGCCGGCTTCTCGGGGGCCTGGGCACAGGCCGAGAGCTGGGTAGTGCCAACGGTGAGCAGCAGCAGGAAATACAGGGAGCGTAGCATCGGCCGCAACTTACGCAGCATTCGGGGCTGGGGTGGCCAGGGAACTTGTATTTGCGGGGAATGGGCCGGCAAAGTCGTAGTTTCGCGGTATGCTAAACCGCCTGCACCTCCGCAATTTCACCGTGTTTGAAGACGCTGACTTTGAGTTCGGGCCGGGACTGAATGTGATTGTTGGGGCGAATGGCACGGGCAAGAGCCACGTGCTGAAGGTGGGGTATACCAGACTTTTCAATATTTCCGCTTCAACCAAAACAAGTGGTTGGGGATTTCCAGAGCAACAATTCAGTGTTAGCAAACAACATTCGGATTTCCTTAACTCAATTGACAAGCTCGAACGAGTTTTTCAATCGCAACTCAAAACCAGAGATTTGGTCAAACACAACATGTTATCTGACAGGTTTGAAATTGAGTCAAGCATAGTTTCAGAAAAAGAACAGCTAAGCGACAAGTTGATAATTCCATTTGATAATAATAAGTCAAGTATTTATGATGCAGAACCATCAACTTTAAATTCCGAATTTATAAACCCCGTCTTCATCCCCGCTAAAGAGGCTCTAACAATGGGTTGGCTCCTCCCCCTCTACGACCGCCGCGAAATCCCTATTGACGAAACTTATCCCGACCTCCTGCGTCTGCTGATGGGTCCGCCCCTACGGCAGCCGGAGCCCGCCCACATCGTAGCGCATCTTCAGCAGCTCATCGGCGGCAAAGTAGAAGAGGAAGGCGGCCATTTTTACCTCTCCACCCCCGACCAGCCGCGCCTAGAAATGAACCTCGTGGCCGAGGGCGTCCGCAAGTTTGCTACGCTGTACAAGCTGCTCGCCAATGGCACGCTCACGCCCGAAACCACCCTGTTCTGGGACGAGCCCGAAGCCAATCTCAACCCCGCCCTGCTCAAGGAAATGGCCGCTGTGCTCACCGAGCTGGCCAAGGCAGGCTTCCAGATTATCATGGCCACGCACAGCCTGTTTCTGCTGAAGGAGCTGCATATTCTGGCACAGCGGAAGAAACAGCCGGTTAAGTATTTCGCCCTGTATGCGGACGAGAGCGGGGCCACGCAGGTAGAAACCAAGGACGACTTTATCCAACTGGAGCACGTCGCCGCGCTGGATGCGGAGCTGACCCAGACCTTCGATTTTGAAGCCGCTTTAGACGACGAGTATGCCGGCAATTCCTGAAGGCAATCTCGTATTTGACTTTCCGGAGGCTGACGGCTGGCACGCGTTCAAATACGACGAGAAAGACCCGGCAAAACCCAGCTTTTACCGCGAGCGCATCGAAAAAATCAAGGGCCTGAAAGGTGTTGATGTCGTGGCGGGCATCCGCCCTGACTTTCACGACCTGACCCTGATTGAAATCAAGGATTTTCGGGCGGATGCGGCCGGCCTGCGGGAGAAAATCAGCACAAAGGAAATTCCGCTGGAAATTCTGCAAAAAACGCTCAATACCTGGGCGGCTCTCAGTCTGGGCGCGCGCAATGGTGACGTGCTCCTGGCGGCCGACTTACGGGCCGCTATCCGGCGCCTACCCCAACGGCTCAAACTGGTATTCTTCCTGGCCCAGGCTCCCATTCAGCAGTCGCCCCAGGAGCGCGACACCTTGCAGAAGGTGCAAAACCGCCGCGTTCAGCGTCAGGACCTGCTGAAAAAGATGCGGGAGAAACTCAAGCCGCTGGGCATCCAGTGCGATTTGGCGGATGTGGACGACCTGCCCGAACGGTGCGGCTGGACGGTTGCCGAGTGATAATTCGACGCGCCATACGTTGAAACATATTAGTCACTAGCGCATGAATATGTTTCGTAGCTTGAAACATATTAGTTTCTGCGAGCTGAATATGTTTCATCCCTGACCCCGCCCGCTCATGGCCCGCCCCTCCAACTTCCCCGACTCCCGCCTGGCCGTTATGCGGCAGTACCTGGGCCTGCCGCAGCAGGAGCTGGCCGATTTTCTGGGTATCAGCCGCAGCACGCTGGCCAACCTGGAGGCCAACCGGCGCTTGCTGAGCCGGGCGGTGCACGAGCGGGCCGCGCCGCTGCTAGATTTGGTGCCTGAAGGCGCTCTGCACCTGGTGCTGGGCATTCCGCCGCCGCCCCCCGCCCTGCCCGTGGCGCCGACGGCCGGGCCCCTGGAAGCCCGCCGCGACTACTGCGTGTGGCGGGCCCGGAACCTGCGCTACGCCATGCACGACCTGAACCGGCAGGCGGCCGTGGGCCTGCGCTGGCAACAGGCCCTGCCCGCGCTGCTGGCCGCCCTGCCCCCGGCCGCGCTCGACGCCCCCGCCCTGCCCGCCCCCGATGCCACCCCGGCCACCCGCGCTGCCTGGCTGCGCTGCACCTACCCCCGCCTGCTGGCCCAGCAATGGGCCACCGCTTTCACCCCCGACGACGCGGCCCGGCACCACCTGCTGCGCCTGCAGGCCGAAGCCTTCGAAACCGAAGCCACCGCCCTGCAGGCGCTGCTGGCCGCGGGCTGAGGCAGGGCAGGAAGAAAGTTGCTCACATTCCCACTTTTTTCCGGGTTCCAATTTCGGGTGCCGTACTTTTGACCCCCGTCATGCCCGAACGCTCCAATCCCCCCTCCGCGTCGGCCGCGAAATACATTTTCGTTACCGGCGGCGTCACTTCTTCACTCGGCAAAGGAATTATTTCCGCCTCGCTGGCCAAGCTCTTGCAGGCCCGCGGGTTCCGAGTCACCATCCAGAAGTTCGACCCCTACATCAACATCGACCCCGGTACGCTCAATCCCTACGAGCACGGCGAGTGCTACGTGACCGACGACGGCGCCGAAACCGACCTCGACCTGGGCCACTACGAGCGGTTCCTGAACACGCCCACCTCGCAGGCCAACAACGTGACCACCGGCCGTATCTACGACCACGTCATCCGGCGTGAGCGCGAAGGTGCGTTCCTCGGCAAAACCGTGCAGGTGGTGCCCCACATCACCGACGAAATCAAGCGGCGCATGCTGCTGCTGGGCCAGAACGGCCAGTTCGACGTGGTGATTACCGAAATCGGCGGCTGCATCGGCGACATTGAGAGCCTGCCCTTTGTGGAGGCCGTGCGCCAGCTGCGCTGGGAGCTGCCCGACGCCGACTCGCTGGTCATTCACCTCACGCTGGTGCCCTATCTGAAGGCGGCCGGCGAGCTCAAGACCAAGCCCACCCAGCACTCGGTGCGCGACCTGCGCGAGGCCGGCCTGCAGCCCG